>JAFAGQ010000361.1 GCA_023422555.1 Pseudomonadota bacterium | reverse complement strand
GCGTTCCGGGTACCCTCTGCAGATTCCCAAGGAACTGGACGCCTTGCTGCGCCAGGACGGCAAGGGGCTGATTACCCTGCCCTTCAAGGCCATGGATATTTCCTCTACAGAAATCCGCGCCCGAATCTCGAAGGGTCAGGACGTATCAGAATTTGTTCCTGCGCCCGTTCTGGATTACATTAATACCCATAAACTCTACAGATAGCAGGCAGGCCTCCTGCCGCCTGCCTGAACAGGACACCCAACTCTCTCTATGAATATACAAAAACTACAACGTCTGGTCATCGATGCGCTGGAAGACGTCAAAGCCCAGGATATCCGGGTTTTCAACACCAGTCATCTGACCAGCCTGTTTGACCGGGTGGTCATTGCCAGCGGGACCTCAAATCGCCAGACACGCGCCCTGGCAAGCAGTGTCGTGAATGCCGCCAGAGCACATAAGATCCCCATTATCGCCCTTGAAGGAGAAGACTCCGGCGAATGGGTACTGGTGGACATCGGCGATATTGTGATCCACTGTATGCAGCCGGCCATTCGGCAGTATTACAACCTGGAAGCAGTCTGGGGCGACAAACCGGTGCGTGTTCGCTTGCTGGATCAGTCAAAAGGCGTTGCCATGCAAGGGTTTACCGATAGCAGCGACGACAGCCTGGAAGAATAAGCCGGGATATGAAGCTGATCGTCATCGCCGTGGGCAATCGCATGCCTGACTGGGTCAATACGGCCTGGAAGGACTATGCCAAACGAATGCCTGCAGACTGCGCCATTGAACTCAAAGAGATTAAGCCTGAACCGCGCACATCGGGAAAGACACCGGCGCAGATGATGGCGGCCGAAGCCAGACGGATTGAGGCTGCAATCAGTCCGGACAGCACGGTCATTGCACTGGACGAACACGGTCGCGACCTGACCACCATGGCACTCTCAGAGAGACTGCAAGGCTGGCGCGATGACGCGCGTGATGTTGTATTTCTGATTGGCGGCCCGGACGGCCTGGATGCCGAACTCAAACAACGGTGCGCGGGCCTGATCCGGCTCTCTTCACTCACCCTTCCCCATCCCATGGTTCGTATTGTGCTGGCCGAACAGCTCTATAGAGCCTGGGCCATTCTGAACAACCACCCCTATCATCGCGCCTGATCCTGCCAGGCCAGGCGCGATCACGCGAGTGACACCCCGTCAGGATTTTTCTCATGATTGCTTCCGCTTTCGATAACCGCCATTCAGAAGACAGTCGCAGTACAGAACACGGTCGCCCTGCAGAAGACAGTGATACATCCGCAGATTCGATGACTCAGCTTCAGAACCAGCAGATTTATCTGGCGTCTGCCAGTCCGCGCCGTCATGAACTGCTGAATCAGATGGGCATTGCGCATGAAATACTGCGAGTTCCTTCACCCCCTGGTGAGGATGAACCACAACTGCCCAATGAAGCGCCAGCAAGCTATGTCAGGCGGACAGCGAGGGAAAAAGCGGAACGTGCAGTGGCACATCTGGCAGCCAGTGGCCTGGCAATCAGACCCATCCTGACGGCCGATACCACGGTCATTATGGGATCGCGCATACTAGCAAAAGCACACTCTGAAGACGATGTGTGCCAGGCCCTTGCGGCCATGTCCGGACAGACCCATGAAGTTCACACAGCCATTGTTGTGGCGTGGCAGGGTCGCCTGTATGAAGACGTGTCGATCACGAAGGTAATAATGAAATCGCTGACAGAGGCAGAGATCAGGTGGTATGCAGCCTCGGGCGAAGGCCTGGGCAAGGCGGGTGCCTACGGCATCCAGGGACTGGCGTCTGCATTTATCGAAACCATCAGCGGCAGTTACAGCGGCGTGATGGGGTTGCCGCTGTTTGAAACCTGCCGCCTGCTCGCACGTGCCTATTCGGCATCGGGCTGATTGCCCGGCGCTGCACTGATAAACGCTTCTTCCTTGTTGCACGCAGCGTCAATTCGCGTAATGGTGGGATACGGAGTCAGATCCAGATCAAAGCGACGGGCATTGGCAACCTGAGGTACCAGGCAGAAATCAGCCATGGTGGGCGTATCACCGTGGCAGAAGATGCCGGTGTCGGTTGATGACGCCAGAATCTTTTCCAGGGAATCAAAGCCTTCGCGAATCCAGTGAAGGTACCACTCATTCTTGACCTCGTCCGAGACGCCCAGTTCACGTTTGAGATACTTGAGTACGCGCAGATTGTTCAGCGGATGTATGTCACATGCAATAAACTGCGAAAGAGAACGTACGCGTGCCCGCCCTGCCTGCGTCTGAGGCAGGATAGGCACCTGCGGATAGGCCTCTTCCAGGTATTCCATAATGGCAATGGACTGCCCGATGCTCACGTTCTGATCGATAAAGGTCGGGACAAGCGCGGTCGGGTTGAGCTCCCGATAGGTTTGTGCCAGTTGTTCGCCGCCGTCCCGGATCAGATGCACCGGCACGGATTCATAACCAAGCCCTTTTACGTTAAGCGCAATCCGGACCCGGTAAGCTGCCGAACTTCTGAAATACCCATATAACTTCATCTGTTTTATCTCCCTGCCTGTTGTTTTCGTGACAGTTCCTTAGGCAGTGGGAAAGTCACATTTTCCTGCGTTCCGTTCATTCGTCTGACGGAAATAGCGCCCAATTCCTTTAACCGCGCTACGACTTCCTGCACCAGCACTTCCGGTGCCGACGCGCCGGCAGTAATACCGATTTTTTCAGCATCGCGGACCCATTCGGGCTGGATGGCATCGGCGTTGTCGATCAGATAAGCCTTGCAGTCCAGTCTTTCAGCCACTTCCCGCAGACGGTTGGAATTGGAACTGTTGACGCTACCGACAACAAAAAAAACATCACATTCAGGTGCAAGCACTTTGACGGCATCCTGACGGTTCTGCGTTGCGTAGCAGATATCACTTTTCTTGGGTTCGACTATGCCGGGGAATTTTTCCCGTAAGGCATTGGCAACGCGACTGGCGTCATCCACTGAAAGCGTGGTCTGAGTCACAAATGCGATATTTTCAGGATTGTCGACCTGCAGTGCCGCAACGTCTTCCGGCGTTTCCACCAGGTGCATGCGCCCGACAGCCTGGCCCAGCGTTCCCTCGACCTCCGGATGACCCTTGTGGCCGATCATGACGATTTCAAGTCCTGCCGCATGCATCTTGGCCACTTCGATATGCACTTTGGTTACCAGCGGACAGGTTGCATCAAAAATCTGCAGGCCGCGCAATTGCGCTTCAGCCCTGACCGCACGAGAGACGCCATGGGCAGAAAAGACGACGATCGCGCCGGCAGGTGCCTGATCGAGTTCATCGATAAAGACGGCACCTTTGCTGCGCAGGTTTTCTACAACAAATTTGTTATGGACGATTTCGTGGCGAACATAAATAGGTGCGCCGTGCAACTCCAGCGCACGCTCGACGATATCGATGGCGCGGTCCACCCCGGCACAAAAGCCGCGCGGCTCAGCCAGAACCACTTCACTGTTTTCTGCCATTACAGCACTCCAAGCAGCTTGACATCGATTCGCAGATCGACGCCAGCCAGTGGATGATTGAAATCGAA
>JAFAGQ010000292.1 GCA_023422555.1 Pseudomonadota bacterium | reverse complement strand
CCCAGCAAAAGGGCTATCGGGCCCGGGCAGCGTTCAAGCTGATAGAAATCCTGGATTCGGAAAAACTGATGCGTAAAGGCGATATTATAGTCGACTTGGGCTCTGCACCCGGCAGTTGGTCGCAGGTAGCGCGCGAAAGGCTGGCCGGAGAGGGCGGAGTGTTGCAGGGGCGCGTCATTGCGCTGGACCTGCTGCCCATGGAACCCATTGCAGGCGTCGAGTTCATGCAGGGCGATTTTCGCGACGATGATGTCCTGGAAGCCCTCAAGGCGAAGGTGGGCGAACATCAGGTCAATCTGGTCATGTCCGACATGGCGCCCAATCTGTCCGGTGTCAGTTCTGCCGATTCTGCTCGCATCCAGCATGTCTGTGAGCTGGCCATGGAGTTTTCCCTGCAGCATCTGACCCCCGATGGTGCGCTCATTGTGAAGGCCTTCCACGGCAGCGGCTTCTCCCAGATCGTGCAGATGTTCAAACAGCATTTCAAACGCGTGGTAGAGCGCAAACCCAAGGCTTCTCGCGATAAATCGTCTGAAACCTTTTTGCTCGGGCGCGGTCTGAAACATCCTGAGAATCGACAGGTTTAAGGCAGAAAAGACAGGATTAAGCCAGAAAAGGCGGGCATAAGCCGGAAAAACGCAGAAAAAACGGCAGAAAAGAGGGCTGATTGTAACAACGGCCCGTTTTTCCATGTGTCCCGCTTGCAATCGCCCCCGGACGCCCCCATTATTGTTCATGGAGCATACCCGCAACCTATACGAATTCCACGCTGAAATTTGTGTGTTTTTGTCTATGGAATTTTCGGAAATGGCAGGTAATGGTTTAATTTGTTTTTAAGCCGGATGTAAAGCCTCTTTTTTTTATCAATGGGTTAGAATGGTATGAACGGGGCAAAGGCCTTGCTTCCAGGGTCATTTGCCATTCATCGCAGGAGTCAGATTGTTGAATAATTCTTTTTCAAAATTCGCTATCTGGGTAGTCGTGGCGCTTGTGCTGTTTACAGTGTTCAAGCAATACGATGGCGCAGGTCAGGTCACAGAAGGCGTGAGCTATAGTCAGTTCATGTCTGATGCCAAGCAGGGCAAGGTGTCCAGCGTAGAAATTCAGGGCAACACCCTGACAGTGACACCCAGTTCCGGCACCCGGCCGTATACCCTTACTGCCCCCAACGATCTGTGGATGGTCGGCGATCTTGTTCGCGAAGGCGTAAAAGTCACGGCCAAACAGCCAGAGCAGCCTTCGTTCCTGCTCAGTGCCCTCATTTCCTGGTTCCCCATGCTGTTGCTGATCGGCGTCTGGTTCTTCTTCATGCGCCAGATGCAGGGCGGTGGCAAGGGCGGCGCATTCAGCTTCGGTAAATCCCGGGCCCGCATGCTTGACGAAAGCACCAATCAGATCACTTTTGCCGATGTGGCCGGCTGCGATGAGGCCAAGGAAGATGTGAAAGAACTGGTTGACTTCCTGCGCGACCCAACCCGCTTCCAGCGTCTGGGTGGCCGCATTCCTCGCGGCGTGCTCATGGTTGGCCCTCCGGGTACGGGTAAAACACTGCTGGCAAAAGCCATTGCCGGTGAAGCCAAAGTGCCTTTCTTCAGTATTTCCGGTTCTGACTTCGTTGAAATGTTTGTGGGCGTGGGTGCTTCCCGTGTTCGCGATATGTTCGAAAACGCCAAGAAACAGTCTCCCTGCATTATCTTCATCGACGAGATCGACGCCGTCGGTCGCCAGCGTGGTGCCGGTGTTGGTGGCGGTAATGACGAACGCGAACAGACGCTGAACCAGATGCTGGTTGAAATGGACGGATTCGAATCCGGTCAGAGCGTGATTGTGATCGCGGCAACCAACCGTCCCGATGTTCTGGATCCTGCCTTGCTGCGTCCGGGCCGTTTTGACCGCCAGGTGGTGGTCAGCCTGCCTGATGTCCGTGGTCGTGAACAGATTCTGAATGTCCATATGCGTAAAGTGCCATTGGCACCCAACGTTGATGCATCGGTCATTGCACGCGGAACACCAGGCTTTTCCGGTGCCGATCTGGCTAACATCGTGAACGAGGCCGCGCTGTTCGCTGCCCGTCGTAACGGCCGCACCGTTAATATGATGGACTTTGAAAACGCCAAGGACAAAATCATCATGGGTGCGGAGCGCCGCTCCATCGTGATGCCCGAAGAGGAACGCAAAAATACGGCGTACCACGAATCCGGACATGCGATTGTTGCGCGTATGCTGCCCAAAACCGATCCGGTACACAAGGTCACCATTATTCCTCGTGGCCGTGCGCTGGGCGTGACCATGCAGTTGCCTGAAGGTGACCGCTACAGCATGGATAAAGAGCGTCTGCTCAATACCATCGCCGTGCTGTTTGGCGGTCGTATTGCCGAAGAAATCTTCATGAACCAGATGACCACGGGCGCTTCCAATGACTTTGAGCGGGCCACAGCCATCGCCCGCGATATCGTGACGCGTTACGGTATGACCGAGTCTCTGGGCCCCATGGTTTATGCGGAAAACGAAAACGAGGTATTTCTGGGTCGCAGCGTGACCAAAACCACGCATGTTTCCGAAGCAACCATGCAGAAAGTGGATGCCGAAATTCGTCTGATCATCGATGAGCAATATATGGTGGCACGCAAGATCATCGAAGAGAACAGCGACAAAATGCACACCATGGCCAAGGCACTGCTGGAATGGGAAACCATCAATGCAGACCAGATCAACGACATTATGGCCGGCCGTCCGCCACGTCCGCCAGAATTGCCTGAACCAGCCAATGATTCTTCCGATACACCACCTTCTTCAGGTGCCGCTCGGAAAGATCCCGGCAGTGACAACGCAACAGCAACTGCCTGAATTTTGTTTCACCTTTCATGAATCAATCCACGTTTATTTGCGGGCGCTTCGAGCTGACACTCAAGCGCCCGCTTATTATGGGCATCGTCAATGTGACGCCCGATTCGTTTTCTGACGGCTCTGCCCATTTTTCTACCGATGCGGCCACCGATCACGCTCTGAAGCTGATTGAAGAGGGCGCCGATATTCTTGATATTGGGGGCGAGTCTACCCGCCCGGGTGCCGATCCCGTTTCCGAAGAAGAGGAGCTCGCGCGCATTGTTCCGGTGCTGGAGCGGCTTCGCGATTGTGGCAAACCGCTGTCTGTGGATACCTTCAAGCCGGCAGTCATGCGTGCAGCACTTGACGCCGGCGCCGACCTCATCAATGACATCTACGCCCTGCGCATGCCGGGTGCGCTGGAGGTTGTGGCTGCGCATCCCAACTGCGGTATCTGCCTGATGCATATGCAGGGCGAGCCGAAAACCATGCAGCAGGCGCCGGTTTACAACGATGTCACCGAAGACGTTTATCACTTTCTGGCCGAAAGAAAATCAGCCGTGGTGAACGCAGGTGTGGACGCGGCGCGCATCTGTCTGGATCCAGGCTATGGTTTCGGTAAGACAGTGCAGCAGAATTTTCAGCTTTTGCGTGAACAGGACAGACTGTCCGGTTTACACTCTCCCTTATTGATTGGTCTGTCTCGTAAATCCATGATTGGCGCGATCACCGGCCGTATTCCTCAGGAGCGCGTAGCCGGCAGTCTTGCGGCCGCACTCGCAGCAGTCAGCAGGGGAGCCGCCATTCTTCGAGTACATGACGTCGCACAAACAACCGATGCCCTTAACGTATGGGCAGCCATAGAACAAGGAGAAATACATGGGTCGTAAATATTTCGGAACAGACGGCGTCCGTGGTGAAGTCGGGGGTCCGGTCATCAATGCCGAGTTTGCCCTGCGTCTGGGTTATGCCGCTGGCCGGGTGCTGTCCAAAAGCTATAAAGGCAGCGCCAGACCGATGGTGCTGATCGGTAAAGACACCCGCATTTCAGGTTATATGCTCGAGTCTGCCCTGGAAGCCGGTCTGTCGGCTGCCGGAATCGATGTTTACCTGGCCGGTCCGATACCCACACCCGCTGTGGCCTATCTGACGCGAGCCCTGCGCCTGACTGCAGGCGTGGTCATCAGTGCCTCGCATAATCCGTATCAGGATAACGGCATCAAGTTTTTCTCCGGCAACGGCATGAAGCTGCCAGACAACGTAGAGATGGAAATCGAAGCGGCCCTGGATGAGCCCGTCGGTTGTGTGGATTCCGAGCACATCGGTCGTGCGCGACGCATGTCTGACGCTGCCGGTCGCTATATCGAGTTCTGCAAAAGTACCTTTCCCAATGATCTTGACCTCAAGGGCATGAAAATCGTGGTCGATGGCGCCCACGGTGCGGCCTATCATATTGCCCCGCACGTATTTCGTGAGCTGGGTGCAGAAGTGGTTGCCATCGGCTGCAACCCCGATGGGTTCAATATTAACCGTGAGGTGGGTGCGCTGTATCCGGAATCGCTGGCACAAAAGGTCAAAGAGGAAGGAGCAGATTACGGTATCGCGCTGGATGGCGATGCAGACCGGATTCAGATGGTCGATGCCGCTGGTCGCATCTACAATGGTGACGAGCTGCTTTACGCCATGGTGCGTGAGCGCATGCAGCACGGGCGTGTTGCCGGCGTGGTGGGTACCCTCATGACCAATTTCGGTTTTGAAAAAATCATGCAAATCATGGGTGTTCCATTTGAACGCGCCAATGTGGGTGACCGCTATGTGCTGGAAGCCATGCAGAGAAACGGCTGGCTTTACGGTGGCGAAAGCTCGGGTCATTTGCTGTGCCTGGATCACCACACGACGGGCGATGGCATTATTGCCGGCCTTCAGGTGCTGACGGCACTGGTTCGCAGTGGCAAATCCATGTCCCAGTTTATCTCCGATCTGAAAATGTACCCTCAGATTATGGTCAATGTTCCCTGGAAGAAGGGGGCAGACTGGAAGGCCCATGCCGGCCTGAAAGCGGCCGCCGAAGAGGTGGAGCGGGATCTGGAAGGAAGAGGCCGTGTGCTGATCCGTGCATCCGGTACCGAACCCAAGCTGCGCCTGATGGTGGAAGCTGAAACCGAGGCGCTGGCACAGCAGGGCATTGAACGCCTGAAGGCCGTTGATCTGTCAGCCTGACCGATTGGGATATCACCGCAAGAGACATCGGCTATTCACATAGCCGGGCAATCGCATCATCAGACGGTAAAAGTGACACCGTCTGAGGCGCAAGCATCCCGCCCGATTCGACCATAGGAGAATTCTGGGGTAACATTTCGGGAAAAAATCGAAATGTTACCTGTATGTGAAAAGTTTTTGTCAAATGAACCCGGTATCATGCAGCTTTATCGTATATCTTAGGAATTGACCCGAATGCAAGAAATCATGCGGACGCAGGCGGACGACAATGATGCGTCAAGCCACAGCCTGGTCTTGGGTATTGCAACAACCGCCGAAGAGGTGGAAGAGCTGCAGCGCTTGCGCTACGACGTCTATACCAAAGAAATGAACGTTGTTTTCCCCGGGGCAATTGACGGTGTGGATATCGAGCCATTTGATAAATGGTGTATCCACCTGATGGTCAAGGATCTGAAGACAGACGCGGTGGTAGGTACCTACCGTATCCTCAGCCCGGAAAAAGCCGTCGAAGCCGGCGGTTATTACTCTGAACTGGAGTTTGATCTTTCCGCACTGGCGGATTCACGCCATGTCCTGTGCGAATGTGGTCGTTCCTGCACGCATCCCGACTATCGCAACGGGCAGGCCATCATGTTGCTGTGGAACGGGCTGGCGCGCTATCTGCTGGAAAATAATTACCGATACATGCTTGGATGCGCGAGCGTCAGTCTGGCCGACGGTGGTGTGCAGGCATCAAAAGTCTGGCGGGCCGCACAACGTGAGATTGAGGCGCATCCCGAAAGGCCGGTGCTGACACCCATCAATCCGTATCCGCTTGATAAACTCGGTCTCACCGACGATGCCAAAACGCCGGCGCTCATTAAGGGTTATTTGAAAATCGGGGCGCATATTTGCGGCGAACCTGCATTTGACCGCGACTTCAATTCTGCGGATTTCCCTGTCATTATTGACGTCGCCAATCTGGATATCCGTTATAAAAAGCACTTCGGGCTCGCATAAGGTGCATACCGGGGTCTGAGCCTAGGGCCAGACCGGCACTAGCGATTCCGGGCGCTCCAGATTATTAACAAATTCGTATCAGTGATTCCGGACATGTCGACGTAGCGGATATCACAATGCCGCAGATAGGCGATGTCGAATTGAATCTGCATGCACCTAAGAGGGCCGGATTTCCAGTGTGAATCCGGCTTTTTTCCATTCTGCGGCTTCCAGCGAAAGCGTATAGCGCGTAAGTGGATGATCTTCCAGCCATTTTTTCCCCACTTTCAATATCAGATCCTGATCGCGGGTTTCCAGCGTCACTGGTAATGAGGTCACAGGCTGGCGGCGACGCATGAATACGACAGCAAGACGCAGGCAGAGGGTCAGCAGCCACTTGGTGCGACTGGGTTTGCCGGGCAGCAGTTTATCCAGTTTACCCTGGTGACCCAGTGTCAGAAATGACAGCAGTTCCTGTTCTGCCTCGGAAAAGCCGGGCATGTCGGCGTTGGCAAGCACATAGGCTGTGTGCTTGTGGTAATCATTCTGTGAAATACTCAGGCCGGTTTCATGCAGATCGCAGGCCCAGCTAAGATAGCGCTTGAGGTCTTCGGCTGCCGGGTCGGTTGCCAGCACGGAATCGAAAAACGCCAGCGCCTGCTTTTTCACACGCGCAGCCTGTTTGGTATCAATATGGTAGCGCTTCATGAAGACGCCTGTGGTCTCGTCACGCTTGTCATGCGAACTGTCGCGGCCCAGCATATCGTACAGCACGCCAACCCGAAGGGCACCATCGCCCTGGTTCATCTGTCTGACCTGCAGTTCGCTGAAAATCGCCATCATGATGGACAGACCGGCGGGCAGTACTTCCTTGCGATCCTGTTTCAGGCCGCGCAGCTCCGGTGCGTCCGCACTGCCATGCCGGATCAGCACCTTTTTCAGCTTTTGCATGCCTTCCAGCGTAATGCCTTTTTCTGAGAACCCTGATTCTTCCAGTGTGGCAACCAGACCTTTGGCAGTACCGGATGAACCGAAAGCATCTTCCCAGCCAACATGACGATATTGTCTGGAGATGATTTCGATCTCCTTGCGGGCGGCAATTTCGGCCTGCACAAAGGCATCTTCGCTCACCTTGCCATCCGGGAAGAACGCCTTGGTATAACTGACGCATCCCATGGCCAGGGATTTCATGACCAGTGGGTCCAGCCCTTTGCCAATGATGAATTCCGTCGATCCGCCACCGATATCCACCACCAGTCGCTGCTGGCTGGAAGGAGGCAGTTCGTGCACCACCCCGGAATAAATCAGCCGCGCCTCTTCCTGTCCGGAAATCACTTCGATGGGGTAGCCCAGTGCGGCTTCGGCGCGGGGCAGAAAATCGGCCACATTGCGCGCCACACGAAACGTATTGGTGGCAACGGCACGTACGCGACCGGCAGGAAAATTCTCCAGCCGTTCCCCGAAACGCGACAGCACGGCGATCATGCGCTGAATGGCTTCTTCGCTCAGTTCGCGATCTGCATTCAGCCCGGCAGCCAGTCTGACGGTTTCCTTGAGTCTGTCAGTGGCGTACATCTGGGAAGAATCGCCATTATGGACAATTCTTGCGATGGACAGGCGAAAGCTGTTGGAGCCAAGGTCAACGGCGGCAAGTAATTGGTCCATGATGCATCTTATAAACTGGAGGAAACGCCATTTTAGTAAAAATCGGCCAGCGTGGCGGATTTAGCGTTCATGTCGCGCACGATTTGTGTTTGTCAATACGTTCAGTTTGTCATAAGCTTGTTATATTGCTGGTGTATAAGATGCGTTTCCGTCTTCCCCCGTGCCTCATCATACTGTTCACATGTCCGATACGATCTCTGCCGATAGTGCCAAAACCGCTGAAGAAGCGACCCCTGTTCCCTTGCTCAATCGTGAGCTCTCCCTACTCAAATTCAATGAACGTGTGCTGGGCATGGCGGTCAA
>JAFAGQ010000281.1 GCA_023422555.1 Pseudomonadota bacterium | reverse complement strand
CCCTGCGACATCGCGACCGAACGGGCGAAGGGCAGTTTATTGATGTCGCGTTACTGGACACGCAAGTGGCCTGGCTGGCCAATGCGGGCACGTACTACCTGACCGAAGGGCACGCACCGCCGCGCCTTGGCAATGGGCATCCCAATATAGTTCCCTATGAAGTTTTTCCTGCCACCGATGGTTATTTCATACTGGCAGTTGGAAACGATAAACAGTTCCAGCGATTCTGCGATATAGCGCAACGACCTGAACTGGCGATCGATCCGCGGTTTGCAACAAACCGGGCACGCGTTGAAAATCGACCGGAACTGATCCCTATCGTGAAAGATTTTACGGCGCAGCGAGATCGGAAGTTCTGGCTGGAAAACTGCGAGCGCGAGAAAATTCCTTGCGGGCCGATCAATCGAATTGATGAAGTTTTTGCCGATCCACAGGTCGTGCATCGCGGCATGAGTATCAAAATACCCAATGCCAGGTTCAGTGATGGAGAGGTTTCCCTGATAGGAAACCCAATCCATATGAGCAAGACAAATCCCACTTATCGATATGCACCCCCCAGCTTAGGAGAGCACACCCAGGAAATTATCAAGGAAATACGTCAATCTGCCTGGAAGCGCTCTGTACTGGGACCTGGATTAGGATAGATGGACTGGTAAGATCAATCTTCGTTCTCTGGGATCAGGCTATTGAATGCGCCAATCACCTGGGACGTCAGCATGGCCTGTGGGTGGTTCTTCCTTTCAACGAGGCAGACATCGCGTTGAAAGTCAGAGATCGCAATCACTTGCAGTTGAGAGTCCAGATGTCTTGAGTTGCCGAAAACCAATGGTACGATTGACACGCCCAGCCCCTGTTTTACAACAGCGGTCACCGCATCCAGAGAATTGAGTTCCATTTCAGGATGGACTTTGATTCCCAGTCTGAGCAGGAAGTCATCGATCTGACGACCTGCCCAGGTTTGACGGTCAAAGGCAATGTAGGGATACTCGCGGAATGTTGCTGTCATGCCGTCGTAATGGAGATCTTTTGGCAACAGTAGGGCATAAGGTTCCGAGTAAAGATGATGAACTTCCAGGTTTAAAAGCAGTTGTTTGGGAGGTTGAGTGACAATTGCCGCATCCAGAATGCCGCTATCGACTTGTGTCATCAGTTCAACCGAGTTGCCTGCTATGATCTTCACTTCCAGTTTTTGATTTTCATCGCGAAGCCGCTGTAATAAGGGAGGCAATGTGCCAGTCAATGCACTGTTGACAACGCCCAGCGTTAAATGACCTGCAATGACCTTGTCCTGCGAAAGCTTTGTCATCTCGTCATAGATAGCCAATACCTGCTCGGCGAGAGGGACCAGGCGATGACCCACGGAAGTGAGACGCAGGGAGCGCTTGGTGCGAACAAACAGCTCTGCATCAAGGTTCTGCTCCATCATTTTCAACTGTGCACTGATGGCGGCGGGCGAGCGATGTACGTGAGTGGCGGCAGCGGCGACAGTGCCATGACGGTGAACTGCAAGAAATGCTCTCAGAGATAGTATTAACATGGTAGTTCCGACAGGTTGAAAAAAATATTACCGACAAGCAGAAACGATTTACCTCAATTCATTCTAAAAGGAGATGACAAATGAATTACCCGAAACCATTTCAGGAATTTGTGGAGAAACTGACAAAAATCATTGATGAAGCAGATGGAGATGAGGAAACGATACTTGCCCAGGGCAAACCTTTACTGGCTGAACTCGTATCGAATGATAACTGGCTTCCCGAAGAGTTTGCACAACCAGATCCCCAGTATTATCAACAGTATCTGCTGCATGCGGACCCGGATGACCGCTTCTCTGTCGTCAGCTTTGTCTGGGGACCAGGGCAAACCACTCCGGTACACGATCATACGGTATGGGCATTGATCGGCATGATGCGAGGTTCAGAAAAAGGAGAAATGTTTGCACTGAGTGAGCCCGGCAAGCCAATGATACGACAATCGGAGGAAATCATGAAGCCAGGCATGGTGGACTGTGTTTCTCCGACGCTTGGAGATATCCACCGTGTATCCAACGTCTACTCAGATCGCGTTTCTATCAGTATCCATGCTTACGGCGGCAATATCGGGAAAATCAAACGTCACGTTTACGATGCCAATACCGGTGCCACGAAAGAGTTCGTGTCCGGATACTCCAATAAGTAATTGATTGGTTCAGCGCTTGCGCTGGTTCGCCGCGCCGCATCCTTGCATTTGTTCATGGCAGATGACAAGGATGCGGCGTTTTCACATGCGCGCGAAAACAAGTCTGAGCGCGAATATTAATTCGAGCAACGGTAGTTCCGTTGCTTAGCCCAAAAATTTTGATGTTTTTTTATACGAGTCTCTCTCTGTATTATTACAGTCAGCATCGCAGGATAAGTTTGAAGCGCATGCGCTTAATGAATATCAAAAAGCGGATCAATGAATCCCAATTACCAAAACCCGATACTTCCTCATAGGACAGTGGAGAATGGAGATGAGACAAACAAAGTACGCAATGGCATTTGCCATTGCGATTTCAACCCTGCTTTTTTCCGGTGCAGCACGCGCGGAGTGGCCCGAAAGGCCAATCACGCTGGTGGCGCCTTATCCTCCTGGCGGGAATGCCGACGTGATGGCAAGGCTCGTTGGCCAGTCTCTGGGAAAAAGGCTAGGGCAAACGGTCGTCGTAGAGAACAGGCCAGGCGCAGGCGGAATGGTTGGTTCTCACTACGTGGTCAATGCCAAACCTGATGGCTACACCTTCCTGCTTGGCAGTATTGCAAACTCGTTGTATCCGTTTTTTATCAAGAGTGTTCCCTATGACGTAAAAACAGACCTTGTGCCTGTATCGCATATCGTGAACGTTCCGAATTTCTTCGCCGTTTCACCGAAATCAAAGTTTCAGAGCGTACCGGCGCTGATTGAAGAGGCCAAAAAGAACCCCAACGCCGACAGTTGCGGGACAACAGGCGTCGGCACCAGCACTTACCTTTCGTGCGAGCTGTTCAAGTCAAAACTCGGTCTGAAAATCACCAACGTGCCTTATAAGGGCGGGGTTCCTGCAATGACGGACGTGATCGGCGGGCAAACCACGTTCGTCATCGCCAACGAGGTCCTGCCCTATGCAAAAGATGGAAGGCTGAACGCAATTGGGGTGACATCGAAAGAGGCGTCACCATTGGCGCCACAGATCAAACCCATCTCTCAGATCATCAAGGATTTTGACGTTGTTTCCTGGTACGGCGTTTTCGCACCGGCAAAAACCGACCCCGCCATTGTTGAAAAGATCAGCAGCGAGATCCAAAAAGTGGTCCAGGAAGACGACGTGAAGAAAAAAATGGCGACGATTGGCGCAACGCCTGTTGGAAGCACACCGGCAGAATTCAAAACCTATTTTGATTCCGAGGTCGATAAATGGGCCCGGGAAACCAAGGCGATGAATATTCGACCTAACTGATCCGCCTCCCGGCATTCCTCGGATTTTATTTACTGCTTTAACAATATGTTCAATGGAGACTACTATGCTTAATGACTGGAAACAACAACTGAGCAATACACGCAAGGCAGCTGGCAATTTATCGAAAGCAAACCCTAAGTTTGTGGAGGCCTATCAGGCGCTGAATCTGGCTCAGGGGGCCAATGGCAATCTGGATGCAAAGACTCGCGAGCTGATTGCTCTGGCAGTGGCAGTAACCACCCGATGCGATAGCTGCATTGCCTCGCACGCGGCGGCTGCAAGGCAGGCTGGCGCCACCGAGGGCGAACTGAGCGAAGCCCTGGGTACCGCCATTGCGCTGAATGCAGGCGCAGCCTATGTTTATTCCATCAGAGCGATGGAAGCACATCAACAATTCGGCGAATAAAGCCCACTCCCGACCAGAAAGGACACTTATGAAAGTTGAAGACATCAAAACATTTGTATGTGACGCCGGTTGGCGGAATTACTATTTTCTGAAAATTACCGCAGATAACGGTCTGGTCGGGTGGAGCGAGTTCGATGAAGGATTTGGCTCGCCGGGCGTCACTCACATCATTGAGCAATTGGGTGCGCGACTGATCGGGAAGCGCGTTGGTGACCATGAACGCTTCTTCCAGGAGGCGAGCGCATTGACACGTCCTGCGCCTGGCAGCGTCATCGGCGAAAGTATCGGTGCGCTGGAAAATGCCTTGCTTGATCTGAAAGCAAAGCACCTGGGCGTGCCTTGCTACGAGCTGTTGGGCGGCAAACTGCGTGATCGGATACGGGTTTACTGGTCGCATTGTGCAACATGGCGCATCAATCATCCTGAATATTATCCGCCCGCTATTACATCGCTGGACGGCGTTGTGCAGGCGGCAAGAGAGGTGAAAGACAAAGGCTTCACCGCGCTCAAAAGCAATATTTTCATTCATGATGAAGGCAATCCCTATGCCTGGCGTCCTGGCTTTGCCGTGCCTTTTCAGCCGGAACTGAATGCCGATAAGAAGGTTATCCGTAATATCAGGGCGCATCTGGAGGCCTTGATCGAAGGGGCCGGGCCGGATGTCGATATTCTTTTCGACGTCAATTTCAATATGAAATCGGAAGGATTGGCGCGCCTTCTGCGGAAAATCAAGGATCTGGACCTGTTCTGGCTCGAGGTCGACAATTACAGTCCGAAAGCGCTGGCCCATGTTCGCAAAAACAGTCCTCATCCAATCAGTTCCTGCGAAACGCTGTTCGGTATTCGGGGATTTCTGCCATACCTGGAGGCACAGGCGATCGATGTCGGCATTATTGATACAGTCTGGAATGGCGTCTGGCAGTCAATGAAAATCGCTGCAGTGTGTGAGGCCTTTGACGTTAACGTTGCGCCGCATAACTTCTATGGTGATCTGTGCACGATGATGAATGTGCAGTTTGCCGCTGCGGTCCCCAATCTGAGGATTATGGAATGTGATATAGACCGCCTGCCGTGGGAAAGTGAGCTCTATACGCATTCCCCAGAATTTGAAAACGGTCATCTGATCGTATCGGATCGGCCAGGCTGGGGAACGGACCCGATTGAGGAAATGTTATTGAAGCATCCACCCAAGTCCACTGGTGGTCTGCTGCAATACAAAAAGAAAAACTGATTTTTCCACGACCTGCGCACAGCAGATACCCATCAGCCCAGATAACAGAGACAGACAATGCATATTCTTATTCCAGAACGTATTCTACCGGAGCAGCTGGAACGCCTGAAAGCAGCTCATGACGTGCACTATGACGCCAACCTGGTCAATGATGCAGAGCGATACATTGAGCATGCAAAAGAGGCGGATGCCATCATTATCCGGAATATGTCGCAGTTGCGCGGACCGCTGCTGGAGTCGATGAAAAAATGCAGGGTCATCGGCAGGCTGGGCGTAGGTCTGGACAATATCGACGTGGAAAGCTGTAAGAAGCGTGATATCCGGATTATTCCTGCCACGGGTGCCAACGCCCAGTCGGTCGCTGAGTATGTCATCACGACTGCAATGATGTTACGCCGTCGTTCCTATCTGGGGACTGACAAGGTTGCTGATGGATTATGGCCAAAAATGGAAATGGTGCAGGGCAGGGAGATTGCCGGTGCCACGCTTGGGATTGTCGGACTGGGTTCCATAGGCCGGTTGGTGGCTCGGCTGGCCCGGAATGTAGGCATGAAGACCATTGCCTATGATGCCAATGCAGGGCAATCAGCCGATGACAATGAAATTGAACTCGTCTCTTTTGATGAGCTGCTTCGTCGTAGCGACATTGTGACACTGCATATTCCAAAAACGCCAGAGACCACAAACCTGTTTAATTCCGATGTGCTTGACAGGATGGCGCCGGGAGCAATTCTGATCAATAGTGCTCGCGGAGGGGTTGTCGATGACGAAGCGGTGGTAAGGTCTCTGAAAAAAGGACATCTTGGGGGCGCCGCCCTGGATGTTTTTGAGAGCGAACCGTTAGGCCCCACGTCCTATTTCAAGGATGTCCCCAATCTGGTTCTGACGCCCCATATCGCTGGTGTCACCCAGGATTCTGAACAAAGGGTAACCGAGCTGGTTGTGACTAAAGTGCTGGAATTTCTGGAAGGTAACCGTTCCGTGAATTGAGGTAATACTGGAGGAGGCAGCATGCGCCGCTTGGGTGAAGCTATAGAGGAATGGGTGAAAAACACCCCGGATAATCCGGCGATATCTGACGCGGATCATGCTTTCAGTTATCGGGCGCTCGATCGGGCAATGACCGAGTGTCGGGAGCTGCTAAGGAACTTTGGAATCACGGCTGGTGATCGAATCGCGCTCATTGGCGAAAACAGCACAACGCTGGCTATCTTTATCCTTGCAGCGGGGCTTGATGACATCTGGGTGGTTCTTGAAAATGCGCGCAGAGCGCCGCTGGAAACCGATGCAGTCTGCGAACACTCGCAGCCCAGAAGAATATTCTATCTGACCGAGAATTCACCCTCGGCGCTCGGGCATGCCAAAAGACATCATGCAGAGTCCGTATCCGCTACATTTGGCGTCTTCTATGTCAGTCCTGAACTGGAATCGGTGCCGCAAGAATGTTTTGAATCAGCCGAAGACCAGGTTGCGGCCCTGATTTATACAACGGGCAGTACAGGCATACCCAAAGGTGTGATGCTCACACATGCGAATCTGCTCTATATCGGCAATCAAATGAAAAAGCATCGGCAAATGACACCGAAAGACAGGGTATATGGTGTCCTTTCTATTACACATGTAATGGGTCTGGCATCTGGTCTGGCAGGAACGCTGGTTTCGGGTGCGCACATCAGGCTTGTGCCACGATTCTCCGACGCCAGCTGTGTAAAAAGCCTTATCAATGAAGGCATTACGGTACTTCAGGGCGCGCCTGCCATGTTTTCAAAACTGGCAAATTCGACAGATTTGAAAGATTGTCGCGCCACCAGCCTGCGGTTTATTGCAGCCGGCGGCGCGCCGCTGGACCCGTCTGTCAAACAGCATGTAGAAGACCGCTTTGGTCTGACCTTGCATAACGGATATGGCTTAACGGAAGGCGCTGCGATCTGCTGGACAAGGCTGGACGACAGAAACGCAGAATGCACTGTGGGCCCACCCAATTGTGATATTGAAATAAAAATTCTGGATGACGAACGTCATCCTGTCAGAGAAGGAGAGCAGGGATCGCTTTGGGCCAAAGGTCCGAATATCATGAAAGGCTATTTTCGCGACGCAGAGAAAACAGCCGCGGTGCTGACGCCTGATGGCTGGATGAACACGGAAGATCTGGCAAGAAAGCTCCCCGATGGACGCGTTGTGATTGGCGGCCGCTCCAAGGATCTGATTATTCGCTCGGGGTTCAATGTGTCGCCACTTGAAGTCGAGACGGCAATCAACGCTCACCCATCCGTGCAGAATTGTGCCGTACTAGGCCAAAAGAATGACGGGAATGAAGATGTGGTGGCCTTCATAGAGTTGTGTCCGGGCGCCGATCTGAGCTGCGAAGATGTCACCGTTTTCTTGAAAGATCGACTTTCACCCTACAAGCGGCCCACACGCATCCACTTTATTGATTCGCTTCCCACTGCACCGAATGGGAAAATTCTTAAGCAGAAGGTCAGACAAATATTGGAGGAACTGCCATGAACGATGCCGTTACTTATCAGTCGCAAGACGGGATAGCCATTATCACCATCAATCGCGAAAACAGAATGAACGCGATTGGGCCGGAAGTTGAAGCCGGGCTCGCAGACGCCTGGAAAATGTTCAACTCGAAGCCGGAGGACAGAGTGGCAATACTTACCGGCGCCGGCACGAAAGCGTTTTCGGCAGGTAAAGATATGGCATCGACCGCGCCACCAGACTATCGCAGCTTTACCCCCAATGTCGGCGTACAGCTGGAGAAGCCGCTGATTGCAGCGATCAGCGGCTGGTGCATTGGTGGCTCCATTGTGCTCGCCTTGATGTGTGATCTTTGTGTTGTGACCGAAGATGCGAAGTTTATGTATCCTGAGGCCAAGCTGGGATTTGCCGGCGGCATGATCGCTTCGGCGGCAGCCCGCATTCCGCATAAAGTTGCGATGGAACTGATGTTGCTGGGCGAGCCAATCACTGCGCAACGTGCCTATGATGTGGGAATGGTCAATCGTGTGGTGCCGGCTGGTCAGCATATGGAAGAAGCCATGAAGATTGCAAGAGTCATGGTGAAAAATGCGCCGCTGGTGATGAGCATGCTCAAGCGCATGGCAGATCAGACCGTTCCCAAGAGTCCGGTGGAGATTGCCGGCCACGCCTGGCGGGAAAATCAGCGCGTGTTCAGCAGTGAAGACTTTGCGGAAGGCATTGCCAGCTTCACCGAAAAGCGTCCTCCCGTTTTTAAAGGCATTTGAAATATTCGTGCCGCGACTGTATGCTGGAACTTGTTGATCTCCTGGCGGAGATCGTTGCGACGCAGTTTGCATGAAGCTGTTGATTCATTGAATCCTGCCTTCCGAGTGCCTTCGAATCCTGATTAATATCGTAAAAGGAATAGATAAGTATGATTAACGCTGTGATAATCGAGAAAGACGACAAGAACTACAACGCTTCTGTCAGGCAGATCGATGACGGTCAGCTTCCGGAAGGCGATGTGCAAATTGATGTCCAGTATTCATCGATAAACTATAAAGACGGCCTGGCAATCACCGGAAAATCGCCGGTGGTCAGACAGTTTCCGATGGTTCCAGGTATTGATTTTTGCGGCACTGTCGCTGAAAGTTCGAGTTCGAAATTCAAAGTCGGAGATGCTGTCATCCTGAATGGCTGGGGTGTTGGTGAAACCCATTGGGGCGGTCTGGCACAAAAAGCCAGGGTGAAGTCCGACTGGCTGGTTCCGCTTCCGGAAGGCATGACGCCGATGCAAGCCATGAGTATTGGCACCGCAGGCTATACGGCGATGCTGTGTGTCATGGCGCTGGAAAAAGCCGGTATCAGCCCGGATTCGGGCGATATTCTTGTGACCGGCGCGGCCGGCGGGGTTGGCAGTGTGGCAGTCGCATTGCTCTCTTCATTAGGCTACAACGTCGTAGCCTCAACAGGTCGGCCCGAGGAAGAAGACTACCTGAAAAAACTCGGGGCGGCTGAAATCATTGACAGAAAATCGCTCTCCGAACCTGGCAAACCGTTGAATAAGGAAAAATGGGCGGGTGCAGTCGACTGCGTTGGCAGTCATACACTGGCGAATGTGTGTGCAGGCCTCAAATACAGAGGCGCGGTCGCGGCTTGCGGTCTGGCGCAGGGAATGGATTTTCCGGCTTCCGTCGCTCCCTTTATTCTGCGCGGCATTACCCTGTTTGGTATTGACAGTGTTCATTGCCCAATGGACGAGCGCAAAACAGCATGGCAGCGTCTTGGCAAAGAACTGGATTATGACAAGCTGGCGTTGATTGGCTCGCAGGTTATTGGACTGAATGACGCCATTTCATATGCGAATAAGGTTTTAGAAGGTCAGGTGCGAGGGCGGGTCATCGTGGACGTCAATAAATGAATTTTGGAAATGGTCGCATGCGCGGCCATTTTTTTGTGACCTGAACGACGGCCAGCTGCGAGGAAACGTGTATCGTCGGATTTAGCGTTGCTAAGATAAAAAATTTATTGATATTTAAATGATCCGTGCTTTCCTATAATTCACTTGTGATTAACACTTTCCATAGGTCATTCAATGTACAAACTATCCGAAGCGCAGATATCCCTGCAACAGCAAGCCCGCGAACTGGCGCAGAATGAATTTGCCAAAACTGCGACAGAGATAGATCAGACGGAAGAGTATCCCTGGGAGAACGTGGAGAAACTTCGTGCTGCCGGATTCACGGGCATGACCGTTCCCAAGGAATACGGTGGTGCAGGGCGGTCCTATCTGGATGCGATTCTGGTTGTTGAAGAAATGGCCAAGGTTTGTGCAACCATGGGGCGCATTGCGGTTGAAGCCAATATGGGTGCTATCGGCGCCATTATGCAATATGGGTCAGACGAACAGAAAAAACTGGCCGCAGAATGCGTCCTGACCGGAGATAAGCCCGCCATTTGCATCTCTGAGCCCAAGGCGGGAAGTGCTGCAAGCGAAATGACCACGCGCGCTGACCGCAAGGGCGATCACTATATTATCAATGGTGAGAAATACTGGATTACAGGCGGTGGCGTCTCGCGCCTGCATCTTATTTTTGCAAGAGTCTTTGAAGATGGTGTTGATCAGGGAATAGGTGCGTTTATTTGCATTCGCAATAAACCCGAAGATGCGCCAGGGCTGATTGTTGCCAAGCGTTCATATGCAATGGGCGTCAGAGGCATCCCGGAAACGGTACTTAATTTCAAGGACTTGCAGGTACACAAATCCATGCTTGTGGTCCCGCCTAACGGATTGAAGCGCGGCTTTGCCGGATTGATGACCGCATATAACGCGCAGCGGGTAGGAGCAGGAACGGTGGCTCTGGGTATCGCGCAGGGCGCATTCGAAGAAGCTGTGGCTTATGTCAAGACACGAGAGCAATTTGGTCGACCAATCGCCGAGTTTCAGGGACTGCAATGGATGATCGCCGATATGTCCGTGCAACTGCAGGCGGCGCGTCATATGCTAAGAAGTGCTGCGGCGAGCGGAACGCCTGAAACACACGGCTTTCCGGATATTACGCAGGCCGCGCAAGCCAAAATCTTTGCCGCAGAAACGGCAAACCGCGTCACCAACGACGCGCTCCAGCTTCACGGATCGTCCGGATACGGACGCGAATGCGCAATGGAGCGTCATGTGCGCGATGCACGCATGTTTACCATTGCCGGCGGCACAGCGCAGATATTGCGTACCCAGGTCGCATCAAGCGTTCTGGGAATGAAAATACCGCAAACGCGCGATGGGTTTCAGAGGTTGTATGGAGAGAAGACGAACTAACGCATTGATCTTGATTGGTTGCGTTACCCCGATGGGCCTGAACAGCAGTGATCGGCATTGTCTTCGTAAGGACCAAAGCCCGAACTTGGATTCACAGCCCGGCCAATTTCGGGGAGTATTGTCCCTGAAATCCGAGGCGCGCTGAGATATCCCGACCGGCAGTCAATACGAGATTTTTGAAACGCTCTTCGTCGCGCATAATTCGAAAAGTCGGTGCAACTACGGAAACGCCGCCTAGTAAGCATCCCGATTCATTCAAAACAACAGCTGAAATACCACTGGAATCTTCAAACATTCCCTGATGCGAAACGGAAAGGCCAGAAGCACGAATTTCGGATAACTCTTTCCGAAGCATCGTTTCGTCAGTCACGGTTTGCGGTGTGTATGCGACAAGTTTGGTTTTCGCAAAATATTCGTCGATCCAGGCGTCTTCCTGAAACGCTAGCAATAACTTACCAATGGAGCAGCAATAAAGAGGGCGGCGCAGGCCAACGGGTAAAGAGAGCCGTATCGGTTTCTGGGTTTCCAGCACTTCTATTGATTCGGCGGTGGGCTCATCTGTAGCCAGAACGCTCAGCTGTACGGTTTCTTCTATTTCGTTAAATAAAGATTCAAGAATTGGCCTGGCCGTTGGTAAAAACTTTTCATTGGAAGATATGACATTCGCAATTGTGATCGTTTCTGGTCCGAGTCGATAATAGCCTGACACATTGACGACATAATTTGATGCTTCCAGAGATCGCAGCAGACTTAAAAGGCTTGTTTTTGGCAGGCCGGTGAGCGTTGCCAGCCGCGATAGGGTGAGTCCGTTCGAGCTGAGCGCGATCTTGTAGATAACCTGTAAGACTCGAGCAGGCGCTCTAACGGGTTCGAATTTTCTTTCCATAACTAATACATCATCACAGGTGGTGTCAGCTTCAACGGTTCAGACTACTTGAAATAAAGACGTTCAGGATTCGTCACAAGAATATCATGCCGAATCTTATCATTCGGTATCCATTCCGCAAACATATCCAACAGCTGTCCTTCTCCAATGACTGTTTCTTCGTAGGAAACATGCGGCCAGTCACTCCCCCAGACCACTCGTTCCGAATTTGCAGCAACAAGAAGCCGAGCGCGCTCAGGATCAGGGGAAAATCGGGCGTTAGACAGTTTGACCCACGCCTTTTCAGTTTCCAGCAAATCTAAAAGAGACTTGAATCCGGCATGGTCGATTCGACTATCGCGGCCAACGTGTGCCATATGGTCAAAGACGACATCGACAGGCAAGCGCTTGATTATAGGTGTCAGCTCAACCAGGTCCTGAGAGTCGATATAAAGTTGAATGTGCCATCCGAACGGTGCGATACGCGCTGCCAATTCCTCGATATCCGTAAGGCTGGCGCCACCCGCAACAACCCGTTGTATCCTTATGCCTCTGGCTCCCTGATCATGCATCTCCTGAAGCGCCGCATCGCCGATATCCGGATCAATGACGACAATGCCGCGAGCCTTATCACCCAACGCTTTAACGGAATCGAGCGTGCATGCGTTATCTTTGGCAAAAAAGCTGGGCTGCACAATAACGCAGCGTTCGATTCCCGTGATCTGCATCACATTCAAATAGTCTTGCAGCGTCGATTCAGGCGGTTGGAGGGAACTGACTTCTCGCAGTGGATAGTTCCGGAACGGACCGACGATATGCATATGAGTATCGCAGGTGCCCGGAGGGACTGCAGTCCGGGGAGGTTCGATATCCCGTTTGAAGCCACTCTTGTTGGTTTTAAAGACTTTGTTATCGACAGACGTCATGTTATCTCCTTCTCAATTCTTTCTAATAGCTGACGTAAATACGTCATTTATATACTTAATGGTTACAGTGTAAAGAATATATTCCGATATTGGAACAGAATGTTGTAAATGGAACAACTGGCTATTGACATAGGCTTAGTTTACGACGTTTGATTCCGTTAATGAAATACTGTTCCTAAATCGGAACATTAATATGGAGATATTCATGACTGTAAGGATTGGGGCGGGAGCCGGATTCGCAGGAGACCGTATTGGTCCGGCCAAAGACCTGGCCGAGCGTGGCAACCTCAAATATCTGGCATTTGAGTGTCTCGCTGAACGTACTTTGGCTTACGGTCATTTGCAGCGTATGGCCGACCCGCTCAAAGGTTATCACCCGCTAATCGAAAGGCGCCTGGGTGCTGTGCTTAAGGCATGTGCCGATAACGGAACGACGATTGTGACCAATATGGGCGTGGCCAATCCTCGCGCTGCCGGCCACATTGCCGCGGAACTGGCTAAAAAGCTGGGACTGAAAATCAAAATTGCCGTCGTTGAGGGAGATGATCTTACCTCCCTTATTAATCCCGAAACCCGCCTTGATGAAATCGGCAAGAGCGTCAAAGAACATGGACTTCGTGTAGTAGGGGCAAATGCATACCTGGGAATTGACGCGATTCTGCCTGCCTTGGACACTGAGCCGAACATCATTATTACGGGTCGAGTTGCCGACCCGTCCCTTTTTCTGGCCCCACTTGTCCATCATTTTGGGTGGCAGGTCGACGACTGGCAAATCCTGGGCGCAGGTACGGCAGTCGGGCACCTCCTGGAATGCACGACGCAAGTGACAGGAGGATATTTTGCGGACCCGCCGTACAAGGTGGTTCCGGATTTGTCCAGAATTGGATTTCCATATGCTGAAGTTGATTCCAATGGTTCCGCA
This sequence comes from Pseudomonadota bacterium, assembly GCA_023422555.1. Lineage (GTDB taxonomy): Bacteria > Pseudomonadota > Gammaproteobacteria > Burkholderiales > Burkholderiaceae_B > Advenella. The sequence continues at coordinate 5,834 of JAFAGQ010000281.1, read as the reverse complement.
GTCATTACCAAGCTCGATGGAACCGGAGGGCTGGTCAGCGAACTGACGGTCAAAGAACAATTGTTATACGAAGTGCACGACCCATCAAAATATTTCACTCCCGACGTCACCGCAGACTTTTCTTCGACACGAATAAAACAGATAGGTAAGGATCGGGTTCTTGTATCCGGCGCAACAGGAACGCAACGGCCTAAGCAGCTAAAGACGATTGTCGGTTTTGATGGTGGATTTCTCGCCGAAGCGGAGTTCAGCTATGCGGGTCCGGGAGCACAGACCCGGGCTGAACTGGCAAGACAGATTATCGATGAGCGCATGCGTGAGGAATATCACTGTTCTGAAAAATTGCGCTATGACCTCATCGGGGTGAATTCGCTGCACGCAACAGCAAAAACAAGACCTGCTCAAACGGAAGATGTGCGTCTGCGGGTTGCCATGCGTACATCGGATCGCCTACTCGCAGAAACCCTTTGCAGTGAAGTGGAGAGTCTATGGATCGGCGGCCCGGCAGGTGGCGGCGGGTATCGTGGACATGTCACTCCGTCCGTAACGACCCAGTCGATTTATGTTGACCGGGATGCCATTAAAACGAGTATTGAGGTGATGCAGTCATGAAAAAGAAAGTCACCTTACGCGAAATCGCTTCAGCAAGGTCTGGAGACAAAGGCGATATTTCCTGCGTTTCAGTCTGGGTGTACAACCCGGATGATTATGAAGACGTTGCAAAAAGCCTGACGGTTGAAAAATTGGCTAACGCTTATCCAGCATTGTGGAAAGGATCCATTGACCGGTACGAAATTCCTTCTTTGCATGGTTTGAACTTTGTCTTTCATGATGCACTTGAAGGAGGCGTGAATGCGTCGCTCAATCTGGATTTCCACGGCAAATCGTTCAGCTTCCTTTTGCTTGAGCTCGAAGTAGAAGTTACCCGCGACTAGATATTTTTTCACATTGCATTCAGCATAAATAATCCGGAGACATATAAATGCAAAGTACAAGTTATGCAGCGAATCGGTTAGATCGGCTACCTCTAAGCAAATTTCACTGGCGTTTGCTGTTTTTAATTGGAGCCGGCCTCTTTCTGGACGCGTTCGATTTATACCTTGGCGGCGTGGTGACAGGTGCTTTACTTAAATCAGGCTGGTCAACGCTGGAACTTAATGCCTGGTTTGGCACCATGACTTTTGCAGGCTTGACGACAGGCGCGTTTCTGGCAGGCGTTTTGGGAGACAGATATGGGCGGCGTTTCAGCTATCAGATCAATCTGGCGATATTTGGACTCGCCTCTTTTGCTGCGGCATTCGCTCCCAGCATGCATTGGCTCATCCTCGCGCGCTTTCTGATGGGCATCGGAATGGGCGCTGAAATTGTCATTTCATATGGCATGTTGTCTGAATTTGTTCCGCCAAAGTACAGAGGACGGATGCTGGCGCTCCTGTCCCTGTTTGCCAATTCTTCTGTCTTCTTCGCTTCGCTGTTGAGTTTATACGTGATACCCACCCTTGGCTGGCGCTATCTGTTCGGAATGGTCGGGGTACTGGCACTGGTGGTTTGGTTCATGCGAAAAAATATGCCTGAGTCTCCACGCTGGCTCGAGTCGAAAGGTCGGTATCAGGAGGCAGAGATCGTCCTCGCGGCTGCTGAAGCCGAAGTCGGAAAAGATCATACGCTTCCGGAGTTTGAACGAAAAATGGAACCGGCGCAGCCTCAGATTTCGATAGGCGTGCTTTTCAGTCAAGGACTGATTTCGAGAACACTCGTCGGGTCTTTGATTATGGCGACTATTGGCTTTAGCATTTATGGTTTACTAAACTGGCTGCCATCCTTTTTCGTTCAGCAAGGATTTGACATCGTTAAGTCCTTAACCTGGACCACCGTCATGTCGTTAGGTGGGATTGCAGGGACGATTGTTGGAATATTGATTACTGATCGCATGGGCCGGCGTCTTGCTATCATCAGTTCATGTATTGCGACTGCGATATTCGGATTGATTTATCAGCAACTTGGCGACCCGACATCGTTGATGATAGTTGGATTTTTGCTTGTGTCTTCAATTTATGTACTGGTGGCTGTGGGACAAGGCGCATACGTTCCCGAACTTTTCGCGACACCTTATCGACTGCGTGGAACTGGAGTAACCTCAACAGTGGGTCGCCTGGCAAGCGCAGGTTGTCAATTTTTTGTTCTGTGGCTGTTCAATCTTGGGGGAGTTGGCATGGTTGTGGGCTCAGTGATTGCAGTACAGCTTTTTCTTGCCTTTGCTGTTTGGATTTTGCGCATTGAAACCTCCGGTCGCAAACTGGAAGACGTTGCTACGGACAATAGCGCGACGCAAGAAGCGGAAGCTACAGCCAGCGTTAATTAGATAATTAGCGCAGTGTTTGCGTGAATATGAAATGGCAGAATCGAGGGCTGCCATTTTGCATTATTTTGCCCACCGCTCTGTGCCCGTTTCAGCCCGATTCGTTATTCAAACCCTACAGCCTGGCTTTGGCGTATTAGAATAGTTTTTCTGTAGTCCAATGTTCAGCCCCGGGTAGCCAGAATGACCTCCGACACATCGTTATTGCAAGAACCACCAGCATCGCCTCTGAACTGGTCATCAGCTGCCTTGTTCACCATTGCTTATATGGGCGTTGTTTCCGGCCTGCAATTGAGCGATCTGGGCCTGCAGGCGATCTCCTTGTCGGCAATTCAGCGCAGTTTTGGGGTCGGCGATGCCACGGTTGGCCTGTTGCAGGGGCTGGGAAATGTGCTGATTGGCAGTGTGCTGGCCATTCCGCTGGCGCGGCTGGCGGATCGTTTTTCCCGAAAAATTTTGCTGATATGCCTGGTAGCAGTGGCCACCGGACTGACGGTATGCAGCGCCCTGGCACCGAATTTTCCTCTGTTTTTTCTGTTTCGGTCTGCTGCCGGGGTGACTGATTTTGCCATGATTCCGCTGGTTTACTCCATGATTCCAGACCTGGCGCCAGAGCGGCATCGGGTGGCGTCGAACCTGAGTTTTGCGGCCTTGATGGCAGTGGGCGCCAGCGCAGGCTTTTATTTCAGTGGGGATCTTATCCGTGTGGCCAGCGCGCTTTTTCCATTTGACCTTGAACCATGGCGCAAAGCCTTCCTGCTGCTCGCCTGCGCTGGCGTACCCCTGATCTTTCTGGGGTTTTTAACAAAGAACCCGCCAAGGTACATGTCATCCGTGAATGCGCAGGGGACCGAGTCGTTAAAGACATTCTTCCGGGAGAACTGGAAAATGATCGGCCTGTTCGTAGGAACGGCCGGATGCCTGATGATTGCCGTACAGGCACCGAATCAGCTGATTGCACTGGCGCTCGAGCGCCGGTTTTCTGCGCAGGTGGGTGTCATCGGCCAGGCCATGGGCATTATTGTTCTGTGCACCAGTGTCGGGTGTCTGCCGGTAGCTGGTCTGCTGGATAAGTTTTTATCGCGTCGCCTTGGGCGTGCGGCACGTCCCGTGATTATGGGCGCGGGCGCCCTGATTGCCATTCCCGTTATTGCTCTGCTATCTACCTCGACGACGATTTATCCGGCGTTTGTTGTGATCGGGACGTTTATGTTCGTCACCAGCACGGCGAACGCCCTGGTGCCGACCATGTTGCAGGATCTGACGACGCCGGCCCTCAGAGCCCGCTGTTTCGCCATCTGGAGCTTTGTTGTCTCTATTTTCAGTGCTATCGGCCCGCTAATTGCCGGCTCGCTATCCGAGTGGTTTTTGCAGCATTCACTGATGACTGCCATCATCATTACTGCCGTCCCTGGATTATTTTTGTCAGCTTTCTTTGCCGTCCGGCTCTTTCAGCAATTTCGTCGGGCGCGACTGAATCTCTTGCCCGATACGCTCGTTGATCAGGTCTGAGCTGAGAAAGCGCCATTGATCTGGACGCATTGCTGCGCAAATGCCCAGAACAGCGCGGCCTGTGAAAATTCACTCTCCTGATCATCACTGGATTGATGGCCGCTTTCCAGGTCCAGTTGCAGGACAGCCGGATTGCCGGAGGTTGAGCGGTGCCGAATATGGGCAATCAGTTTGGCGGGTTCCCAGTAGGGAACGCGGTCATCCTTGAGGCCTGCCGTGCACAGCACAGGCGGATAGGGTGCAGCCTGCACATTCTCATAGGGCGAAATCGAGGCGATGTAATCATAGGCTTCGGGATCAGCCAGCGGGTCGCCCCAGTCCGGACGAAATAGCGGGACCAGCGGGTGATCTGCATCACTCATGGTGTTGAGCATATCCACGAAGGGCACCTGGGCGATGACACCTGCCCACATCGTAGGAGCGATGTTCGTGGCACCCGCCACCAGCAGTCCGCCCGCCGACAGTCCGTGCGCGACAATCCACCTGCTGTCGGCATAGCCCGCCTCGATCAGATGATTTGCGCAGGCGATGAAATCGGTCATGGAGTTTTTCTTCTTCATGGCCCGACCCTCCAGAAACCAGCGTCGTCCCTTTTCTGATCCACCCCGGACATGTGCAATCGCATAGCGAAAACCGGCATCCACCAATACCGTAGCCGGCAGCGAAAAAACAGGCTCGCTGCTGATGCCATAGGCGCCATAGCCCGTCAGTAACAGGGGGGCGGGCGAATTTGCCGACAAATCACGTCGTGATAGCACCGTAACGGGAACCTGCTCTCCGTCAGGAGCGCGGGCATACAGACGTTCGACCCGATAATCCTGCGAATTGAACTGGTTCAGGCAGGTTTGGGCGACGACCTTCATCCTTCCTGTGCTCAGATCCAGATCGATCCATTGGGGCGGGCTCGCCGGTGTCTGATGAACAAAACGCATCCGGCTTGCTTGATACGCCTGACCAGGAATCAATTCGATCGCATAGGCGATGTCTTCAAATGTGATTGGAGTGACGGTGCCATCGGGGCTGCGCAGAACCAGACTGTGTTGCCCGTTCTGGCGCTCCAGCGTGACAAGCGCAGCAGCAAATGGCATGACGGAAAGAATGGAAATGCCATCGCGGTGCGGGACGAGTTCGGCTTCGATTTCAAATGTTATGGCGTTCAGCGCCAGCAGCTTGCGGTCCAGTGCGCCGTCTGTATTGGTCAACATCAGCAATTGACCGGCCCACTCGTTGATCTCGTAGACAACGCCCCGCTGGCGTGGCCGAATCACATGAAGTGGGCCCGTTTCATCGGCAGAAGAAAGAACGCGTACTTCACTTGATTCCGGTCCGGCCAGCGTCAAGGTAATAAAACCATTTGCGGCGGTTCGCGCCAGCTGCATGAACATGGCGGGATCGCGTTCCTCATAGATCAGTACGGTTTCCTGGCTCGCGATTGTTGTTCTGTACAGCTGTGTGGGCCGACTATGGACATCGCGGCGAATCCAGAATAAATACTGTGAAGATGCAGAAAACGTGAGCCCGCCGTATCCGAATGCATCTGCGGGAACAATCGTTGAGAGCTCGTCGCGCTGCGCGTCATATATGCAGATGCGGTGTCGATCATCACCAATAATGTCCTCGGCCCAGGCGAAATAGCGATCATCCGGGCTGGGCTGGTGGTCGGTCGCGCGGTAATAATGTGTGCCCTCGGCGCGTTCTGCCTCATCCAGCAGGATCTGTTCCTCTCCCGAAGGTGAAATACGATAGAAGACACGCCGCGTCGCCCCTTCGGGCACGCGATGACCATAGCGCCAGCCATGCGAATCCGGAGGCAGGGTGACCGCTTCGTGTGGCGCCCGTGCTTCCATCTGCGCCTTGAATTGGTCCACCAGTGGCGCCAGCGGCGACAGGACGTCATCTGCGTATGCCATTTCGGCAGCCAGGTGGTCGTGTAGCGGTGTCGGCAGGGTATCCAGCGTGCGAG
>JAFAGQ010000238.1 GCA_023422555.1 Pseudomonadota bacterium | reverse complement strand
GACGCTGGCTTGCCAGCCAGTCCAAAATATGTTCTTTTATTTGTACACTTAGTATCTGACGATGAGAGTCAGACATGGCCGAACGGGCGGCCAGCAGGGATTGACGCAGGGTCGGAGTATCGGCAGCAGTCATGGCCTGTGGAAAAAATCATAAATTGATATCAGACAAGACTATAACAGGACAGCATATGCACGTGCACACAACAGCAGGGGTCGGGGTCAGCAAGGCAGTGCAAGGAAGATTGCGGCGGCGTTCGCTGCAGACCTTGTGGGGAGTGCTGGGTTCAGGCCTGCTGCTTGCCGGTTGCGCCGAATCGGTGCAGAACACCCAGGCCGCCCGGCCTTCGGCGGCACCGCAGAACCTGGCGGCGGTTTCCTCTGCTGTTGTCTACGGGCAGGCGCCACGTCCTGTTCCGGAAGCCGCAAGAGCGGCCGTTGTGTCAGCCAGAACCGCCATGCAGTCGCGTCAATGGGATGCGCTGCCGGGCTATGCCGCCCAGGCTCAGGATGACCACGAGTTGGGCGGCTATCCCATGTACTGGTATCTGCGCCAGCAGCTGAGCAATCCTTCACAACCGATTCCCACTCAGGACATTTACGCATTTCTGCAGCAGAATCGCGACGCCTATCTGGAAAATCGCCTGAAATCAGACTGGATTCTGGCTTCGGCCAAACAGGGTGATTTCGAGACGATCCGGCGTATTGGTTCGGTTGCCAGTCGCACTTCCGAAGTCGATTGCGCCATCCTGCAGGCACGCTTCCTTGGCAATGGTCAGGTAACAGCAAGACAGGCGCTGGATGTCTTCAAACCCGGCGTGGCCTGCTGGAATATGATGCAGCAACTGACCGCCGCAAAAATCATCACCTTCGAACATCTGGAGCCATTGCTGCGCGATGCGGTTGAGTACGACAGCAAGGACAGCGCAAGACGGTATGCGGCTCTGGCGTTCTCGCCTGCAGGCCTGTCTTCGTATGACGCGATCCTGGCCAATCCCATGGGCTGGCTGGCAACGCAGGCCGGTCCAGCCGATGGTGAATTACAGGAACTGCGCGCCCTGGCATTCAGTCGCCTGGCGCGGCAGGATCGTGACGGCGGGTCGGTGTTTCTGGAACAGCAGGGTCCCGCATTGCTGACGGAACGCAATCGGCAGTGGGCCTGGACGCAATTTGGACTGGTGGCTGCACTGAACCTGGAAGCGCGCGCAGATGGCTGGTATCGCAAGGCAGGTCAGGGTTTTCGGCTTAGTGATTACAACCAGGCCTGGCGTACCCGAATGGCGCTGCGGCAGCCTGCCATCGACTGGAAGTGGGTGGAACAGACCATCCGCATGATGGGGCCCGACCAGCAGAAAGAACCGGTCTGGGTCTACTGGTATGGTCGGGCACGGGCAGGCCAGGGTGATCGGGCAGGGGCAACGAGTGCCTGGCAGTCGATTCTGTATGACCATGGTTTCTATGGTCAACTGGCCACCGAGGCACTGGGCAATAAAATCACAGTTCCTCCTCAGCCGGCAGAGCCCACGACAGCTGAAATCAACAAGGCCATGACACATGAGGGGCTGCAAAGAGCCATTGCGCTTTTCCGTCTGGGCTGGCGTCCGGAAGCGGTTGGCGAATGGAATTTTGCAATTCGCGGCATGAATGATCGGGAGCTGATGGCTGCGGCCGAATGGGCCTTGCGTGAACAGGTCTATGATCGAACCATCAATACATCGCTGCTCACGAAGAATGAATTCAATTTTCGGCAGCGTTATCTGGCACCCTTTGAGGGACGCGTCAGCCAGCAGGCGCGCGCGGTGGGTGTGGACCCGGCCTGGGTTTACGGCCTGATTCGTCAGGAATCCCGATTTGTGACGGCAGCGCGTTCGTCTGTGGGGGCGGCGGGGCTGATGCAGGTCATGCCGGGGACCGCACAACTGGTTTCGCGGCGCCTGGGCCTGAGCTATTCGCCTGGCAGCGCGCATGATTTTGATACCAACACGATGCTGGGAACCTCTTATCTGAAAATGACCCTGGACGACCTGGATGGGTCGCAGGTGCTGGCAACGGCAGGTTATAACGCGGGTCCCAATCGTGCCCGACGCTGGCGCGACTCGCTGACGCAGCCGCTGGAAGGCGCGATTTTTGCCGAAACCATCCCCTATACTGAAACCCGCCTTTATGTGAAGCATGTGCTGTCCAATGCGACGTGGTACGCCGCATCATTCACAGGGCAGCCGCAATCCATAATGGCCCGGCTTGGACAGGTAGCACCCTGATGGCAGTGACTGACGGTCTGCAGGTATACGTCGTGGGTGGTGCAGTACGCGACGAATTGCTGGGTCTGCCGCAAGGGGATCGCGATTGGGTGGTTGTAGGTGTCACACCGCAGGAAATGGTGCGACTGGGCTTTCAGCCGGTGGGAGGTGACTTCCCGGTATTTCTTCATCCTCAGACCAAAGAGGAATATGCTCTGGCGCGCACCGAAAGAAAAGCCGGGCGCGGCTATCGGGGCTTTACCTTTCATACCGGTCCGCAGGTCACGCTTGAGGAGGACCTGAAACGCCGCGATCTGACCATCAACGCGATGGCTCGCCGGCCCGATGGCACGCTGGTAGACCCCCTGGGCGGCAAAGCCGATCTGGATCGCCGGGTATTTCGCCACGCCAGCGACGCGTTTGTGGAAGATCCCGTACGCATCCTTAGACTCGCACGCTTTGCCGCAAGATTTACCGACTTCAACCTGGCCGGCGACACGCTCGCCCTGTGCCGGGAGATGGTGCGCAATGGCGAAGTGGATGCACTGGTTCCGGAGCGTGTCTGGAAAGAAATCTCGCGAGGTCTCATGAGCGAGAAGCCCTCGCGCATGATCTCGGTACTGCAGCAGACCTATGCATTGCCTATCGTACTTCCTGGTCTGGTCTGGAACGATGAAGTGGCACAGGCGCTGAATCTGGCGGCCGCGAGAATACTCTCGCTACCGTGTCGGTACGCCGTGCTGCTTTCGCAGACCGAATCGCATGCCGACCTGAGCAGCCATCTGAAAGTGCCGACAGACTGCGCGGACTACGCCCGACTGACGCAGGTGCTGTCGGCCCGGTTTGATATGTTGCCACTGAAACCTAGTCCCACGCCACAGGCTCATCTGCACAAGCGTGCAGAATATACGCTGGAAACGCTGGAGGCGACAGACAGTCTGCGCAAGCCGGCGCGGTTCCGGGATCTGCTGGAGGTTGTGCTGTGTACCCGACAGTCGCAGGTCGAAAATCTGGATGTTGAAATTTCGCGTATTGACGCCTGGACGGCGATTCTGGACTGCTATCTGAAAGTGGATGCCGGTGCCGTGGCCAGACAGGCAGGGTCAGCGGCAGGCGGTATAAAACAGGCGGTGCGCGATGCAAGATATGCCGCGATTGTGCAGGGCATAGAGCGGCTTCCGGGGCGTTAATGCTTGCGGTGTGCCTGGTTGGGGCAAGAGTTGGTTAATTGGGGCGTTTTCAGGCCTGATGTAACGTATTCGAGGCGATTGAGATATGTACAGGGCTAATGGGGGATGCCTCGGCTATTTGGAACGTATTCAAGGCTAATTGGGACATATTCAGCGTTATTGGGACGAGTTCATTCCTTCCCAGCGGTTCACTGCATCGTTCGGAATATCAAATAAGTCCAGCGCACGTCCCACGCTGTGATCCACCATCTCCGAGAGGCTCTCGGGGTGGGCGTAGAAGGCAGGTACTGGCGGCATCACAATGGCGCCCATTTCGGTTACTGCAACCATGCTGCGCAGATGCCCCAGATGCAGCGGCGTTTCCCGCACCATCAACACCAGTCTGCGTCTTTCCTTGAGTACCACGTCGGCAGCCCGCGTCAGTAAAGATGAGGTGACGCCAGTGGCGATTTCAGAGAGCGTGCGGATGGAGCAGGGGGCGATGAGCATGCCACGGGTCGTGAAGGAGCCACTGGCAATGGCGGCGCCCACATCCTGTATGGCATGGACAACCGTTGCGCGGTCCGCCAGTTCGCCGGGGTGCATTTTCAGCTCCTGCGAAAGAGTAAGACTGGCGGAACGGGTCATCACCAGATGCGTTTCCACGCCCGCTTCGCTTAGCAGCTCAAGTGCGCGGACACCATAGATGGCGCCGGATGCACCGGTAATGCCAACAATGATGCGCGCAGGGGTGGGGGCAGTGGTGTGCATGGATGGCTTCAGTCCCGATAATGGTGGGTGGCGACAGCTTTATTTACGTTAGACGGTACCTGAGGTTGACCGTCAGGTTATTATACCTGCAGGCTCGGTGGCGATTGTCTGCGATCGCGTCGTGGGGTTGTTGCCACAGATGTGATAACCAGCGCTCTTCGGAAATAGTGGGCCGCAATTGTTATGAACGGGATGAGCCGTCGACTTCACAGGAATGATTCATGACGCAGCACAGTACACATGCAGAACACTGGCAATTCTCACTGGCTGTCTATACGCAGGAGGACGTTGCCCGCCACTGCCTGGCCTTGCAGGATCGTGTCGGACTGGATGTAAATATGCTGCTGATGATGCTGTGGGCTGCCAGTTGCTGGCGCCACGCGCCCACCACAGAGCAGATCGCGCAGGCCGACAGTCTGGTGCAGGACTGGCGTGAAGAGGTCATTCTGCCCTTGCGCAAATTAAGAACAAGACTCAAAACAGGACCTGCACCTGCGCCCGACGCCATCACAAGTGAATTAAGAGAGAATATCAAGCGTCTGGAGCTTGAGGCCGAACGAACCGAGCAGGACGTGCTGGCAGAGTGGGTCAGGGAACAGAAGCCGTTGTCACGGTTGCCGGTCGAAAGCAGTCTGATTGGCAGTGGCCTGAAAGAACGAGTCGACGAGGACTATGCTCAGGTTGAAAGCGATGTGGCAGAAGAAGTCGATGTGGACAACGTTCAGGCTGACAGTGGTTTGTCGAAAGGGATCGAAGGGGTCGGCGAAGTCAGCGCAAGAGAGGATCGGGAGAATAGCAGAGGCAGTGGAAACAGCGTGAACGAGGGATACGGCGGGAACGCAGAGGTGAGTGTGAACGAGGTCAGCAGCGGAACCTCTGCGTCGAACTCAGCCGACCTGCAGGCGGTGCTGGAGCAGACCGCCGTCCGAGTCGTGGGGTTTTTCGAGGGTCGTATGTCGGGCGCTCACGAAGAGGAAATCGCAGCGCATGCCGCCGACCCGTGGCTTGCACTGCAGCATGCTCACGAGGTCGTGGTCGCTGCCGCGCAAGTCGTGTTCAATACAGATAACGGATTACAGGCTGCAGAATAATCAGAACCACGAGGTGGCAGACACTGCCTTGTTATCATACAGCCGGATGGCGCCCATCACGATTCGATAGATGTACCAGATGGTGACTGCGACCAGAACGACCCAGCCAACGAGAACAATCAATAACAGAAAGCCCACAATGGCACCGATAAGGCTGATCCAGAACGTGCGGATCAGGTACTGCATGTGCTCGTAGTAAATCGTATTGGTGAATTCGTTGCGTTTTGCATAGGCCATGATGACCCCGACAATGGACAGCAATACGGTAAACAGTCCCGCCACGTACATCGCATAGGTGATCCATGTGAAGTTGCGTGCGCTGTTGTCCTGCACCTGTACCGGGATCTGATTCTGGCTCTGGTCCTGGCTTTGGTTCTGGTTGAATTCTTCATTCATAAAGATGTCCCCCGTTCAGACAATCAATGGTGATTTTCAATTTCGCATCTGATGCGCAATCAGATTCTCGTTTTGTTGCCAGGCGAATAAGACTCCATGCGTGCCAATATTCGCTTTCAGAATTAACTGCAAATCAGTATTCAATATGAGTACTCAGATTCGCTTACCGGTACGCATTCGATTTTCTTGCGGATACGCATTCAGACACTGGATCTGAATCCTGCCATGCAGGCAAGCAAATAGCAGATTTTGATTCATTGTTAAGTCTACTGTATTACATCTCAGCAGATTAATAAACCACAAATGTAATTTCAGTGCCAATCATGATGCAGACCGCAGACCGCAGACCGCGATCTTGATTGTTCTATCCTCAACCCTCAGATCATCAATCATCAATCATCAATCATCAATCATCAATCATCAGGCCGGGTCTTCAATCTGTCCGGGATCGTCCTCAGGCGTCTGGCTCTCATAATGTTCATGCGCCTGCGGCTTGATGAACAGGGTAGAGACCTCGGGATGGGCCTTGCGGATTTTGTTTTCCAGCGCCACCACAATGGCTTCCAGTTCCGGAACGCGCAGGGCATCGGTAAATTCCAGACTCATGGCAACCGTGATTTCCTGTGGAGCAGTCTGTACTGTAATCAGTCCATTCACTTGTGATACCCCGGCGGTCCCTTCCGCAAGCGTCAGTATGGAGTCTCGGATTTTCGGACTGGCTGCTTCGCCGATGAGCAGACCTTTGGTTTCGCGCGCAACCAGCAGCGCCGTCAGCGCAAGCGTGATACCAATGAGTACAGAGGCCACGCCGTCGTAGACCGGGTTATCGAGCGCCACAGACAGGTATACACCCACAAATGCAATAAACAGACCCAGGATTGCTGCGGTATCTTCGAGCAGCACGATGAAGGTTGGCGGATCCTTGCTGTGAATGATCATCCGGAACAGTTCGGAATAGGGGCGATTGCCGCGGAATTTTCTGAGGGTGAAAACCCAGGAAAATCCTTCGAACAGTACGGCAAGTGCCAGTACGATATAGGTCACATAAGCCGATTCAATGGGACGCGGCTCGCGGATATGCATGATGCCTTCATAGACCGAGACACCGGCGCCAAACGTCAGGATAAGCAGGCCGACCACGAAGCTCCAGAAGTAGACTTCGCGTCCGTAACCGATGGGGTGTTTTCTGTCTGGTTTATTATGACTGCGATGAACGCCGTAAAGCAGCAGGACCTCGTTGGTGGAGTCAACCACAGAGTGCACGCCCTCGCTGAGCATGGCCGAACTGCCGGTAAAGGCTGCCGCAATAAATTTGCTGATGGCGACCAGAATGTTGCCCGCGAGTGCAACGTAGATGACCATCTTTGACGAATTGTCTTCTTGTGGTGTACTTCGGGCCATACGGTTTCCCTGCGCCAATTGGTTTATACGTCAATGTGATGACAACTGACATATGACAAACACAATTATCTATGCGAAAAGACTCATCTGCCAGTCAATTTTTGCAACGTAAATATTAACACGCGCTACAGTCTGTGCCTGCGATCGCCCACGGCAAAGCCGGCCAGATCCATGTCCACGTTTTTGCCTACAGCCAGAACCTTGAAGAGTTCGCCCATTTCTGCCTCTGACAGCAGTTTCTGTACCGGGCCCACCTGGCGCGCATAGTCTGCGGTGTCTTCGGGATTCAGTGTTCCCAGCATATCCAGCAGGCCGCAGTTCAGCAGAAACCGGGCCTGGGTCGTATAACCCAGGATTTCGAGTCCACCGTCGACCGCTGCATCGGCCATGGCGGTAAAGTCTACGTGCGCAGTGATGTCCTGAATGCCAGGATAGGCCAGAGGATGGCTGTGGGCGTGATGCAGCAGATGGCACATCAGTGTGCCTTCGCTCCGCTGCGGATGATAATACTCGTGCTGCGGGAACCCATAGTCAATCAGCAATGCCACCCCAGCCTCCAGCCATTGACCCATGCCTGTGACCCAGGACTCGGCCTGCAGATTCACCTCGGACCGGTAGCCAGGCAGGGCAGGCATACGCGAGCTGATCTTCTCCTGCAGCGCCGGATCGGCAGGTATTCGCAGAAATTCGAAGGCATCGGGCACCTCGGCGTCAGATAACTCAGCATCAGATGCATGGTCGAGTTCAGTGTCAGGATGCGTTGCCTGTTGCTCGTTGATATTTCCAGATGCCGCCCCAGTCTGCGAATCGCTGGCAATCACGACATTCAGTTCATAAAGTCGCTCGTCGGTCCCCCATTCGAACAGGGAAACGGGCATGGCATCGAGCACTTCGTTGGCGACAACACAGCCGCGAAATGCGTCGGGCAGGCTGTCTATCCACTGCACACTGCTGCCAAAGGACGCCAGACGTTCGCGCTGACGTCGAGTCAGGTCGGGTGAGATATCAAGAATGTGATATTGCAGATCGGGAAATTGTGGCAATAACGATTGCAATAATTGCTCTGCCAGTGCGCCTGAGCCGGCACCAAATTCAAGGATATGCGGCGTACCCACGCTGGCCAGAATCGGGCCGATCTGCTGCGCCAGCGCGCGGCCAAACCACGGAGACAGTTCCGGAGCGGTAACAAAATCGCCTTCCAGAGACGTACCGGGCGCAGCCTGGGTATTGCCAAATTTGAGGGGAGCACCGGCGTAATAGCCGGTCTGTGGATCATACAGCGCGGCATGCATCCAGCGAGAGAAGGGCAGCCCTTGCGGGCCGGCATCACGGACAAGCCCGGCGAGGTGGCGCCGGGCTTTTTCAGAGTAGCGCTGCGCTGCTTCCTGTATCTGGGGCAGCGCAGGGCCGGTTGGGTTTGCACGCATAACTTTCCAGCCTGATCACGGGAAAGGGCATTATAAAGGTTTAGACCCAGGCGCGTGATGAGCCGGGTTTCTTTTTACCGCGTGAAAAACCAGGTTTGTCGCTGCGACCACCGCGATCACCGCCGAAGCCACCGTCAGAACGGGTGCTTGGACGTGGTTTGCGTGATGGTGCAGGAGCGAACTCGGCACGTGGTTTACGTGGAGCCGGTGCCGCATCGGATTTCATGAAGCCGCTTTTTTCTGCGCGTGGACGGTCAGAAATAAACGGATTGCGTGACAACGAGGCGCTGGCACGGTCAATCAGGGATTCACGTGGAGAATCATACGATTTGGCCGGACGGGCACGCTCAGGACGACCTTCGGAAAAACGACGGTCTTCACGGCTACGCTCTTCACGAGCACCGTAGGCAGGGGCGCTGCCGCCCTTGCGATGACTGAAGCCACTGCGCGCGTGATCTTTCTCGCGGGAGCCTGCACCAGGGCGTCCGTGACGTGAGCCACCAGGTTTACCACCCCGACCCTTGCCACCTGCGCCGCGACCGCTTTCTGCGGATTTGACGGGCTCAAGACCTTCAATCACGCCGGCTGGCATAGGCTGGCCGGTGAACTGTTCGATACGGCGGATTTTATGACGTTCGCCATGTGTCGCCAGCGTGAAGGCCTGACCATTGCGACCGGCACGACCAGTACGACCGATACGGTGTACATAGTCTTCGGCCTGCATAGGCAGGTCAAAGTTGATGGCGTGGCTGATGCCTTGCACGTCAATACCGCGGGCAGCCACGTCAGTGGCAACCAGTACGCGCAGACGGCCTTTTTGCAGCATGCCCAGCGTACGGGTACGCTGGCGCTGGTTCATGTCACCGTGCAGAGCAGAAGCGGCAAAACCTTCATCTTCCAGGCGTTCTGCCAGTGCATCGGCACCGCGTTTGGTGGAGGTAAATACAATGGCCTGATCCATGGAGGCATCACGCAGCAGATGACCCAGCAGGCGCAGTTTATGGCCGCTGTCGTCTGCGTAAAGCAGTGTCTGGGTAATATTGGCGTGTTTCTGTTTCTGACCGGCAATATCGATGCGCTGTGGGTTGTTCAGCATATCGGCTGCCAGGCGCGCAACCGTGCCTTCAAATGTGGCAGAGAACATCAGCGTCTGGCGATCTGCCGGCGTCTGGTCCACAATGTTTTCGATGTCTTCGATGAAGCCCATGTCCAGCATGCGGTCGGCTTCATCCAGCACCAGCGTGTGAACGCGGGACAGATTGACGCGGCGTGCGTTCAGGTGGTCGATCAGACGGCCAGGCGTTGCAACAAGCACGTCAACACGGCGGGACAGTGCTTTGATCTGCGCGCCGTAAGGCATGCCGCCAACCACAGTTGCAATACGCAGGTCACTGATGCCGGCGCCGTAAGTTTTAGTGGCTTCTGCAACCTGCAGAGCCAGTTCACGTGTGGGTGTCAGTACCAGAACCTGAACGCCCACGCCTTTGTTGGCAGGCATGCCGGCAATGCGATGCAGCGATGGCAGCATGAAGGCTGCGGTCTTGCCACTGCCGGTTTGTGCAGAAACAATCAGGTCCTTGCCTTCAAGGGCACGAGGGATGGCTTCTGTCTGCACAGGAGTAGGTTGAGTAAAGCCGGCCTTTTTCAGCGCAGCAAGAAGAACGGGCGACAGACCCAGTGTATCAAATGACATTTGTAATCCTAAGTAGGTGTCAGGCAAGTCTGTCCATCAGGCGAGCAGAAAAGAATGAGATTGCGGTTGTGATGCCGGGCGAATGCAAAACATTACCCAGGCAGCCAGAGGAGGATACCTTCTGGCAGACCGTACACAATGACAATTCTGTCACGCAGCAAAGCCTCGCGGGGATGCACCATGCAAACCTGCGCTTTACTTATCAGGATGAACAAACGAATGGAGTAGCCAGACGAATCGTTGATCGGAGCATCGAGC
>JAFAGQ010000191.1 GCA_023422555.1 Pseudomonadota bacterium | reverse complement strand
TCAAGCTGATTTTCTTCCCCTTGTCTGCCGCCAGCTACAAATCCATGGCGAAGATGAAGAACGTGGCGCCTCGCATGCAGGCCATGAAGGAAAAATACGGCGACGACCGTCAGGCGCTGAATGCGGCAATGATGGAAATGTACCGTAAGGAAAAAATCAATCCATTGGGCGGCTGTCTGCCTATTCTGGTACAGATTCCGGTCTTCCTGACGCTGTATCGCGTTCTGCTGGCCAGCGTAGAAATGCGCGGTGCCCCCTGGATTGGCTGGATTCACGACCTTTCCGTGCATGACCCATACTTCATCCTGCCCGTGTTCATGATGGCAAGTATGTTCCTGCAGATGCGTCTGAATCCGAAACCACCAGATCCGATGCAGGCCAAAATCATGATGTTCATGCCCTTGGTATTTGGTGCCATGATGTTCATGTTCCCCGCAGGTCTGGTCCTGTACTGGTGCGTCAATAACGTGCTGTCCATTGCCCAGCAGTGGTTCATCACACGCAACCTGAACAAGGCTGCCAACGACGCAACGGCCTAACCGGCTGTTCAAGGCATAAGACGATGATGGCCTTTGCGTTGTCATCGGCCGGCCTGAAGGTCTGGCAGGCATCAGGATGCAGACCGCGGCATTACATATGGGTTGGCCGCAACGATAACCGCTATTGCAAATGCAATGGCGGTTTTTTTATGCGCGGGATGTGCGCGTGATCTGCGTGGTATGATTTTCCAGTCAGGTGTTGCAGGTATCTGATTGCAGACGAGATCGACGAAGCCTGTATCGCAGCCATGCCGCCGGAGACAGAAGATCCGCCTGGAGCAGACGATAAGAGAAAACGAAAAAAGGAAGACAACATACGCATGAAAAAGCTGGATATCCCCTCTCTGGAAGCGTTTGTGGCAGCGGTGGAAGAGAAAAGTCTGTCCAGGGCAGCGCAGCGCGAGAACCTGGTCACTTCGGCCGTCAGCAAGCGCATTACGGATCTGGAGCACCATCTGGACAAGGTGCTTCTGTCTCGCCATGGTCGGGGCGTGGAGCCGACGCCTGCCGGCATGCTGCTGTATCAGCACGCAAAATCCATCCTGCGCAATCTGCGCCTGACCGAAAATCTGATGCACGAATTTGCCAATGACGGCAAAGCGAAAATACGGCTGCTGGCGAATCCGTCAACCATCCTGCAGTTTCTGCCGCAACAGCTGGCACCGTTTCTGAAAAGCCATACAGGCCTGCGTATTGACCTGGTGGAATGCCACAGTTATGACATTCCAAGGCTGATCGCAGAAGATTCCGGCGATATAGGCGTCTATCATGCAGATCAGCCTGCAACAGGAGTGCTATCGTTTCCCTACATTCAGGATCGTGTCGGACTGGTAGTGCCAAATGGGCATCCGCTGACGCAGCGCGAGTCCCTGTTTCTTGAGGAAGCGCTGGATTATGACCTGCTCGGGTATTTTCCTCGTCATTCACTGGACTCCTTCCTGGCCTACGTTGAGCCTTCTTTATCGCGGCCGCCCAATGTGAATTTGCAGGTGTCCAATTTTGAGTCCCGCTGCCGCATGATCATGGAAGGCCTGGGCATTGGCGTGGTACCGGAGAAGATCGCGGCCAACTACCTGCAGCCCATGGGGCTGAAACTATTGCATCTGAAAGACAGCTGGGCGCGACGACAATTCTTTGTTTGTGTGAAATCTGTGGATTCCGATTCGCCATTGATTCGCGAATTGCTGGACGCGCTGAGGCAGCACGGGGAATAAGGATTAACTATTTTTGGCTGCGGCTCAGTCATAATCGATACGCGTCGCAGCTGTAGCCGTTGCAGAAATCAAAATTGAAAAGCGCGCCAGTTGTAGCCGATCCAGAAATCACAATCGAAAAGCGCCGCAGTGCGGCTGACGGAAAGTACCGAGGGCGCTAAACTGAATTGATCGGGGCACCGGCTCAGCGGGCCAGGTTGCGTAAAGGCCGACCGTGAACCCAGTTGTCCAGATTTTCCAGGAAAATATCCGAGACGCGTTTTTCGTTGCCTGCAGAATGGCCGGCAGTATGTGGCGAGACAATGACATTCGCCATATCCCACAAGGGCGAATCTTTTTGCAGCGGTTCTTTTTCGAAGACATCCAGATAGGCGCCGGCCAGCCTGCCATCTTTCAGCGCTTCTATCATCGAGGTCTCATCCACCACTTCACCACGTGACACATTGACCAGATGTGCACCCGGTTTTATTGCATTCAGCATATGGCGGCTGACAAGACCACGCGTCCTGTCTGTGAGCGGACAGGCCAGAACCAGCCAGTCGATCTGCTCAAGCACACTCTGCATATTGTCATAATGGATCATGGGAATGTGCCCGTCGTTTCCGCCTTCGCTATTTCGCAGAACAGTGACACGCATGCCCAGCATGTCCAGATAGCGTTGTATCGTCTGACCAATAGCGCCCCAGCCGGCAAGCAGCACGTGCTGACCTTCCAGATCCGGCGGCATCAGTTCGCCCAGCAAGGGCGCCCAGGTATGTTCGCGCTGTGCATTTTCCAGAAAACGAAAGCGGCGATTGAGTGCGAGTACCCCTGTCAGAACGCTTTGCGCAACAATGCTTGAGAGCGCTCCGCTGGCGTTTGTCAGCTTCACGCCCTTTTCCCGCAGGCGCACGTAAATGGGACGATCCAGGCCTGCAGAGTGCACCTGTACCCATTGCAGGTTGGGTGCCTCTTCCATCATCTGATAGAAAGTCTCTGTATGCGGCTCAAGGACATACTTGGTTGAGAGGCCGGTCACATCACGCGACACAAATGCAATATCGATCTGCTCCAGCGTTTGGTCATCAATCCGTTCTCCACGATAGGGAACGAAACGCACGTTCTTCAGTGCGTATTGCGATTGAGCCATTGTTCGAACCTGCTCTACAACCTTCGCAGAAATCAGTACTGTCAGTGTCGGTGATGTCATGCTTGCCTTCTGAATGACTATTTTGCGGAGATATTCATTTCAGATGTGAATTTCTTCCACTTCTCGTTTTCATCTTTCACAAACTTGGTGAAGGATTCTGATGATCCGCCCACTGGCTCTGCACCTTCATTGGAAAGCTTGGTTTGCACTGCCGGCTGCTTGAGAACGGCATTGATGTCTTTGTTCAGTTTCTCAACAATATCATCCGGTGTTTTGGCGGGCGCAAAGTAGCCGAACCACGAACCCATCGCAAAGTCCTTGTAACCGGCTTCCTGCATGGTCGGTACATCTTTCAGCGCTTTGGACCGCTTGGCTGTGGACACGGCCAATGGAAGCAGTTTACCGCCTTTGATATTCCCGATG
Source organism: Pseudomonadota bacterium (assembly GCA_023422555.1). Lineage (GTDB taxonomy): Bacteria > Pseudomonadota > Gammaproteobacteria > Burkholderiales > Burkholderiaceae_B > Advenella. The sequence goes on along the minus strand of JAFAGQ010000191.1, from coordinate 7,447 downwards.
ACAGAAGGCAGAGTCGCAAACATGAATTGCACTCGACCGGACAGTACATCGTTCAGCGCATCTGCACCTTTATAGGGAATATGCGTGACTTTCAGATCCCGCGTCTTCGCCATCAGCGCACATGACAGATGCGCTGCGGTACCTACACCCGTCGAGGCACAGTTGTACTGGCCAGGATTTTCTTCAATCTTTTTGGTCAGCTCATCAACCGTTTTGACACCCAGCGATGGAGAGACGACCAGCACATTGGGCACATCAGCAACCAGTACCACAGCTCTAAGATCGGTCATGGTGTTAAAGGAACTCTTGGCGTAGATGTAGGGGTTGACAGCAATCGGGCCGATGGAGTTCATGAGAATGGTGTATCCATCCGGTTTGGCGTTAACCACTGCGCCCGTACCGATATTACCGGCTGCGCCAGGTTTGTTTTCAACCACAACACTCTCGTTCCACATCTTGCTCAAACCATTGCTTATTTCACGCGCAATAATATCTGTGGTACCACCGGCAGTGAACGCTACGACTGTCTTGACGGGCTGTGTCGGCCAGTCCTGTGCAACCGCTGCGGACGCGCCAACGATTGTGCTGCCTGCGACAGCGCAAACTACCGCCTGTCGGATCATAGGTTTAATTTTGAACATAGTCTGTCTCCTGATTTTTTTATATAAAGGGAATGTTTTTACGATCGAGCCATGCGGGCGCGTTCGAGTCTGCGCCGGCATGGGGAACATCTTTGCTTCAATCCATGAAGCTGGGGTCCAGCCTTTCCATTTTTCTTAACAGGGCTGGCCACTCCATCAGGCCATAAGGTCTGCGTGTACCTGGCTGATAATTTTTATAGGTTTCCTCCAGTACCGATTCGCTCACTTTGTTCAATGGCGTATTGCAGGACATGGCGGCAATCTGCGCGCGACAGGCCAGCTCGAGCCGGTGCATCCAGTTGAAGGCTTCACCAATCGTATTGCCAGCGGTCAGCAGACCATGGTTGCGCAAAATCATGGCTTCAGAAGTCCCCAGATCTTTCACCAGCGACTCCTGCTCGCTCAGATCCAGTACGACACCCTGATAATCATGATAGGCAATGCGCAGGAAGCGCATGGCTGTCTGATTCAGTGGCAGCAGTCCGCATTCGAGCGAGGATACCGCCATGCCTGCCCAGGTGTGCGTATGGATGACACAGGCGACTTCCGGTCGTGCCTCGTGGATGGCACTATGGATGACAAATCCGGCCTTGTTGACGCCATATTTAAGTGGTTCGAAATCCGGCGAAGAAAGAATATTTCCTTTGTGATCAATCTTCAGCAGACTGGAAGCCGTGATCTCTTCGTACAGCAGCCCATAGGCGTTTATGAGGAATGCATCTTCTTCACCGGGAACACGCAGTGAGATGTGATTGGCGATCATGTCCGACATCTCGTAGTGCGCCATCAGGCGATAACAGGCCGCCAGATCCACACGGGCATTCCACTCTTCTTCACTACAGTTTCCCTTGGCGCTGGGAAGCTTGATCTGACTCATGATCCTTCCTTTTCTATCTGTGTATTTCGATTGTGTATTCTTTTGCATTCATTCGTATTCATAATGCGCTTTCATAGTAAAGCATTCACCCGCCTTTACTTCATTGGAGTTAACCCTATATGACAGGTGAAATTGCGCTTTATTTCAGGCGTCATCGGCGCTTTGCAGCGCGGAAATGATGCAATGATGCAATGGCGCCTTGACGCAATGAGGCCATGATGCAATGACGCCACGACAAACCGATACTCAGCTGGCGCGCTGGCTGAACGTACGTTCGAACACACCTTCGGCGATACGATTTTTAAGAATCTCTATGGAGCCGCCGGCGATCATCCAGCCGCGGCAGCGACGCACACAATATTCAACCAGTGATTCACGGCTGTATCCCATGCCCCCCATCACCTGCAAGGCCTCGTTGGCCACTTCGAAACCGATCTGATTGCAGTAGGCCTTGGCGATGGCCGTTTCGGTCGGCGATGGAAAGCCGTTATCGGCACCGGCTGCTGCTTTGTAAAGCAGAAGCTGCGCGGCATCCAGCTTGATACGCATGTCGGCAAACTTCCATTGAATACCCTGGAACTCGCACAGCAGTTTGCCAAATTGCTTACGCTGCAGCGCCCAGCCTTTCGCTTCTTCAAACGCATATCGGCCCAGGGCAAGCGAACGTGAGGTATTGCCCAGCCGTTCTACGTTGAACCCGGCGATCTGTTTCTTGAAACCACCCTCGCCCAGCACGACCTGTTCGTCAGGCACATAGACGTTATCCATGAAAATCTCGACCCACTCTTCATCGGACATAAAAGCAGAACGTTTGCCCAGCCTCATGCCTTCGGCGCGTGTCTCGATCATCACAGACCCGATGCCTCCGGTTCCCGGACCAAAGCGCACATAGGCAAGAATGAAGTCAGCATGCGGACCATGGGTGGTAAAGATTTTTGTACCGTTGATTCGCCAGCCATTGCCGTCGCGCGTTGCCGTGGTTTTCAGTTCAGTTACCGCTGATCCGGCATCTGGCTCTGTCATGCCAACTGCAATCAGGGCCTTGCCTGCGAGCAACGGCTTGAGATATTTCTCTTTCTGAAAATCTGAACCATATTCGGCCAGAACCCGAATGGCCCCAAAATTGCCGGCCTGCACCACATCGGCACTGCGAGGACATACCGAAGCAACGGTCTGGATGGCAATGACCGCGTCCATCAGAGAACCGCCCAGTCCGCCGTCGGCTTCGGCAATCGTAATGCCCAGCAAGCCTTGTTCTGCCATCTTTTCGGAGACGTCCCACGGATAGTCCTGGGAATGAGCGCGTGCAACTGCCGAGTCGCGCAATTCGTTTTCGGCAAAGCGACGCACTGCCGATTCAAAGCCTTTCTGTTCCGTATTCAGTTCAAAATCCATTTCCTTCCAACTCCTGGTGTATTTTTCTGTAATGATTGCCTCGTCTTGCACGCTCTCTCCTTGGCTTGAGAGAGTCAGTCACGACGCAGGCCATTTCCGGTCTGATTGTTTATTCGTATTGCAAGCGTCATACTTCCCGCAAGCGGATAACAGCATCGACAGCCACGACCCCGTCTTTGCGCACAAATAGCGGATTGATCTCGGCTTCCTGTACGGGCTGCGATTCGATCACGGCCAGTCTGGATAACGCGACTATCGTGTCTGCCAACGCTTCACAATCGCCTTGCGGCAGGTTTCGATAGCCTCGTATCAGACGGGTTTGGCGCACTTCGCGTATCATGTCCCAGGCCTGCTCGCGAGATACCGGCGCAAGTCGCAGGGAATAGTCAGGGTTCAGTTCAGCGGTGATACCACCGGCACCCAGCATGATGGTGGGCCCAACCAGCGGATCATGGCGATAGCCAAGCAGCATCTCAATAAGCCGCCCTTCCATTTTCTGCACCATGAACCCATCGACTACTGCCTCTGGCGCATTCGCATTTATTTCAGTTGCCATGGTCGCAAGCGCTGATGTCAGCTCTGTTTCTGAGCCAATACCTACCTTCACACCACCCGCTTCCGTTTTGTGAAGAATGTCCCGCGAGACCACTTTCAACACAACAGGATAAGCAATTGCGTGTGTTGGCGAGTCTGCCTGCACCATGGCATAAGGCACAACGCCGATACCCAGACTGTCAAACACGGCCATGGCTTCGGGTTCAGTCAGATTGCGGCTTCCGGTGGTGGCGTTGGCGTTGCTGTTATTGTCTGCGGTCTCGCTGGTGGCGTTGCCGATGCCTTTGTCATTGCGACTGTCATTAGACGTGGCCGTGGGAATGCGATTGAGCGGACTGTCGGCGGGGAGGGACAGCGAATCTGATTGCTGCGTCTGCGTCGCCAGGGACTGCACCGGAACGTAAAAAGCGGCCAAAGCATCTGCACATGATTCGGGAGTGCGAAATGCAGCGACTCCGTTCTCCTGCAAAACCTGGAGTGAAGCCATGGCATCCGGAGACAGGAAAGCGACCAGTGGCTTGCGGGAACCATGCTCTGTCGCCACCGCATTCAGGATTGGCTGTACCACGAGCTGCGGATGAAACTGTGCCGATGAGCCGGCAATACAGAGTACAGCGTCGCACCAGTCTGTCTGCAGGATTTCGGTCAGCAGATCCTGATACTGCTCGCTGGTGGCAGCAAGCGTCAGATCAATCACAGGCGTTTGTCTGAGCTTCAGCCCACGCGATGCCATATGTGATACGAAGTCTGCGGTGGGTGCGACTGCCTCAAAGCCGTGCAGACCCAGATTGTCCACAACAGTCGCGGCGCCCCCGCCCGTAGTCGTTATCACGGCGACTCGAATCGGCTTACTGGTGTAGCTTTGAGACTCGTTATTGTGGCTCTGAGTATTGTCATTGACGCTTTGAGGCGTGGTGTCGGCGTTCCCGGCTTTGTTATTTGCGCCTTGACTCGCGCCGGCATCGCTTTGAAGTTTATTAGCATCGCTGTGTGCCTGCGGGCGCAAATGCGCATAACGCGTTGCCAGCGGGGCAATTTCAAATAGTGCTTCCAGCATGGTGACGCGAATCACATTGTGCGCACGAAAGAACGCATCTACGGCCGCGTCATTGCCGGCAATGGCGCCTGTGTGTGACTGCGACAGTGTATCGCCCTGCTCTGAACGGCCCAGCTTATAGGCAATAACCGGCTTGCCCGCCTCGTGGGCGCGTTTCAAAGCAGCTGACAGGGTCTTCGCATCACGCAGTGTTTCAAGAAACAGCAAGATCACACGTGTTTCGTCATCATCCACCATGGCATCCAGAATTTCGCCAACGGTCACATCACTTTCATTGCCAACCGAAACGAGATGTGAAAAGCCAAATCCGCGGGCGGCGGCACGCGACATCAGTGAGCCCATCATGGAGCCACTTTGCGAGATGATCCCAATTTCTCCCGAAACGAGATTATCCATTTCAAAGGCAGCGTTCACAGAAATGACGCCACCGCTGTGCACATTAGCCAGGCCAATACTGTTGGGCCCAAGCACGCGCACGCCAAGGCGTTTAGCGGTTTCCATCAGCTCATCCTGACGCTGCCTACCTGCTTCACCAGTCTCTGCAAATCCATCGGAGTAAATCGTGACCATGCCAATGCCCTTTGCAGCACACTGCTCGATCACCTCATTCACACCGGCGCTGTCAATCATCACAAATGCGTGTTCAACCTGGTCAGGAAGCGATGCAATAGTCTTCCATGCCTTGACTCCGCTGATTTCCTGTGCGGAAGGATTGACGGGATAAATATCACCCGTGTAACCATGTTTCTGCATGAATCGCAGTGGTCTCGCGGTATTCTTTTTCAGATTGCTGGAGGCGCCAATCAGCGCGACCGAGGCAGGCTTTAACAGTGCTCGTCTGAATGCCTTGATATCTTTAAACAGACTTGCCTCATGCTGGCTCTTGTTCGTCTTCATGCTGCTGATATATCCCGTGATAATTTCATATGTGTTCTCATGGTTTCCTGCTTGCCATGTATGTTTTCAGATCAGTCCAGCGCAAGCTGTCTGACCTGCTGCTTTTCCAGGTCCCAGATCTGTGCTTTTAGCGCCTGCGCCTGTTCCTGACCTCTGACCGGGACGACCAGCTCGTCGTACTTGTCTTCCAGCTCCTGATCACTTAACGGACACTCCGGATCACCTTTGCGATCCTGCGCATAGTGTTCATGACGATCGCCATTATTCAGTTCGATTTCAACGCGTGAGGAGCGGTGACGCGGGAAGGCTGCGGTCAGTTCATCGTCCTGGACAAGTGTGATTTTTTCCATCAGCTTGCGGATGGCCGGATCGCCCAGACGATCGGGCCCGAATGCATTCAGTCGGACCGAACCGTGGCACAACGCATGCGCGACAACATAACGCAGGCTGAACTTGCCTTCGAAGGCTGTACGAGGATCCGCATTTCCGGTCACATCAATGGCGGTTTTGTAGGTCGAGACGCGGATCGCTTTAATGTCATCAACCTTGAAGCCATGCTGTTGCTGCAGCGCCAGTGCAGCGTCAATGGATGGGAATGTATGCCCGCAACACCCGTGATTTTTTTGCGTAATGCGCGTGATGTTGTATTGAGTTCCCAGTCCCGCAGTGACGACTGCCAGATCCAGCTGTCCGCCCAGTGCAGCCGCAAAGCCTGCCTCGCCCTCCAGAATATCGGCAACACCGGTGACACCGGCCGCTGCTGCCGTGGCAGCGCGGATACCGACTGCAGCGGCGTGTCCGGCATGCAGGGCCTTGGTCATGGCATCCGAACGGAATGCCTGCTGTAGTCCGGACGCAAACGTGGCAGCAGTCGCAATCGCATGCTGCATCACAACTGCATTACTCGGTGCATACAGTGCCGCTGCTGCTGCCGCCGCTCCAATGCTTCCGACCGTGCCGGTCGTATGAAAATAGCGGTAATGAGCAGGCTGAATGGCGGCGCCCAGTCTGGTAGATATCTCATAACCCACGACAATCGCTACCATCAGGTCCAGCCCGTTGCTGTCGAGCGTGTCCGCTGCAGCGAGTGCTGCTGCAATGACGGGACAGCCCGGGTGGTAAACAGCATCTCGGAAAATATCATCAAATTCCACCGTATGGGACACGCTCCCGTTGATCCATGCGGCTGTCGCGGCAAATGTCGTTTTGCCGAATCCCGGGAGTCGGGCATGGCCCACACCGGTTTCGTCCTCGTGCGCCTTTACCAGTTCGGTGCCAGGACACATGAGAGTCCCCGGATACAAGGCCGCGAGCCAGTCCAGCACGGCCCGCTTCGTGTGATGAGAGACCTCCGGGGTCAGTTTACGTTTCGCGCTTTCCTGCGCGCCGTATTCGGCAAGTTCCTGTATGAGCATAGTTATCCGCGAATTAAAGGACGTATCGGGAGAGATAGCGTCAGATTGCGACATAAATCATCGATACCTCAATTCTATAAGCCCCCCGGTTTGCGGCTTTGAAATTTCGTGAACGCTGCTATCTCCAGTGGTGCAGGGTTAATCCAGCCATCACCAATGGTGATGGAGTCCATGACAATCGGTTGTTAACCCACGACATGAAATCAGATAGACTTTCATCGAAACAGACACGCGTTGCCTGTCACAGTTGAAATATCCGGTGATATATCTGGCTTTTAGCCCGGTTATCCTTATATCGCGAAACAAATGAAATATCAGGCTAACCGTAAGGCCGGCCGGATATCACAGCACAATAATCACAATGGTGATTGCACCGCAATCGCCAGGACGGAGACACTTTCATGCGCCCAAGCCTTTCCTCTTTCATTCTTGCCTGTACGGCAGGATTCGCCATAAGCTCTGCTGCCCATGCAGACGTCAGTTTTTCTGAGCGCCCGATTCGCCTGATTGTTCCCAGTTCGCCTGGATCGGGTCTTGATAATCTTGCACGCACTTTCGCGCCGAAGATGGGGCAGCTGCTGAAGCAATCGGTGGTGGTAGAGAATCTGGC
>JAFAGQ010000175.1 GCA_023422555.1 Pseudomonadota bacterium | reverse complement strand
CCATTGGGCATTAGTTCAAATTTGTATGCTTGGAGTCGCTTCATATATACTGTATTTATATCCAGTTTCAAGAGTAAAAGCAAGCCATACGGATATAGAAATGCTGCGCATTTCGCGTCTTACATCCCCGCCCTGAACAACGGGGTCTTTCGACGCAGTTGATAAAGTCGATTGTAAAAAACGCGATTCTCATTTTGAACTGCACCCCATAAGTTGGATTACCAACTTTAGAGGTGCAGTTTTTTATGGCGAAGTACACATTGGATTTTAAGCTTGCGGTGATCAGCAGATTTTTGCAAGGTGATTCAAAGGAGGCGGTGTCGCGGCATTTTGATGTTGATCCCTCGACAGTTAAAAAATGGATTGCGGCATATCAATGTCATGGCATTGAGGGTATAAAGCCACTGCAACGTTGGCGCAATCACGATAGTGAATTCAAAGAATCGGTCATTCTTTACAGACGGAAACACCGGTTGTCTGCCAGAGAGGCGGCAGCATACTTTATTTACGAACTATCTCCACTCTCAAGCGATGGGAAAGCCAGTACAATCAGGGCGGTAGAGCAGCTCTAGAGCCTAAGCCCAGAGGCCGAGTCCGAATATGAATCGCATTCCATCTCGTAGACCCGTTTCCGAGGAAGTTAAACCCGATACACAGAAATCGCAGGAAGAGCTGATGCGAGAATTGGTGTATTTGCGTGCGGAGAATGCTTATTTAAAAAAGCTGGATGCCTTAATCCGGGAAAAACAAGCGCGGCAGAAAAAGCTGAGCTGGTCCAAGGATTAAGGCACGCACACCCATTGTGGGCACTGCTGGGGGCGGCACAGCTAGCACGAAGCACCTTCTTTTATCATCTCAAGAGGCTGAGGCTGCCTGATCCACAGGCCGAACTCAAAAATCAGATTCATCAAATCTATGACGAGCATAATGGCCGGTATGGCTATCGTCGTATCACTGCCACGATATGCCGCTCAGGTAGCTGGGTCAATCACAAGCGGATTCAGCGACTGATGCAGCAGATGGGCCTGAGATCGAGGGTACGACCAAAAAAATATAGGTCATACAAGGGCCAGATTGGTCGGATCGCCGATAACCTGCTTCAGCGTCAATTCGGCGCAGAGAAACCTAATTGTAAATGGGTAACCGATGTCACTGAATTTAAAGTGGGCAGCGAAAAACTGTATCTCTCGCCGTTAATGGATTTGTTCAATGGGGAAATAATCTCGTACCAATTGGCCCGGCGTCCGGCCTTCGCTCTGGTGGGCAAAATGCTCGAAGAGGCATTGGCAAAGCTGACGCCTGACCAGAAACCGATGATCCATTCCGATCAAGGCTGGCAGTATCAAATGGAACACTACCAATCACAGTTGGCTCAGAATGGCTTGACGCAAAGCATGTCCCGAAAGGCTAACTGCCTGGATAATGCATGCATGGAAAGCTTCTTCGCGACCTTAAAGTCAGAATGCTTTTACATAGAACAATTCGAGTCAATTGAGCAACTCGAACAGCAAGTGCATAAATACATACACTACTACAACCACAAACGCATTAAACTAAAATCGAAAGGACTGAGTTCTGTTCAATACAGAATTCAGTCCTTTAACCCAACTTAACGACCCGTCTAACTTTAGGGGGTCAGTTCATTTTTTAAGGCAGGGCGTTTTTTTCGATCCCAATTTCGGAGAGTCAGGTATGGAGTATTTGCTGGCACTGGACCAGGGCACATCAAGTTCCCGCAGCATTCTGTTTGATCGTAATGGTCACATCGCCGGCGTGGCGCAGCAGGAGTTCACTCAACATTATCCCCGCTCGGGCTGGGTTGAGCACGATGCAAACGAAATCTGGCGCAGTCAGTTCGAGACCATGCAGACTGTTATGCGTGAGAGCCAGGTCCCCATCGAACAGGTCCGCGCCATCGGCATTACCAATCAGCGTGAAACGTCTGTATTGTGGGATCGTAAAACCGGCGAACCTCTAGGACCCGCCATCGTCTGGCAGGACCGGCGCGGCGAACCATTATGTCGCCAACTGCGCGAGCAGGGTCATGAGCACACCATTCTGGAGAAAACCGGCCTGCGGCTGGATGCGTATTTTTCTGCCACCAAGCTGGTCTGGATGCTGGAGAATCTGCCGCAAGCACGCGCTCGCGCCGAGAAAGGAGAGCTGGCTTTTGGCACCATTGATGCCTGGCTGATCTGGCAACTGACCGGCGGGCGGGTGCATGCGACGGATGTGACCAATGCGTCGCGCACCATGCTGTGGAATGTACGTACGAGTCAGTGGGATGCGCAGTTGCTGGATCTTTTCGGGATACCCGAGAGCCTGCTGCCGGAAGTGCTGCCTTCCAGTGCTCATTACGGCGACCTCAAGGCCGATTTACTGGGGCATGCGCTGCCAATTTGCGGCGTGGCGGGCGACCAGCACAGTGCGCTGTTTGGTCAGGCCTGCACGCGTCCCGGCATGGCGAAAAATACCTATGGCACCGGCTGCTTCGCTTTGCTTCACACGGGTACACGCTATACACCTTCAGATAACGGCCTTCTTACGACGCGCGTTGCGCAATACGGACAGGGTGAGCCGGAATTCGCGCTGGAAGGCAGCGTTTTTGTGGCCGGTGCCGCTGTGCAGTGGCTGCGCGATGGGCTGGGTATTATCAAAACCAGCAGTGAGGTACAGGCGCTTGCCGAATCAGTGCAGGATAGTGGCGGCGTTATGTTCGTGCCTGCCTTCACCGGCCTTGGCGCCCCTTACTGGAACGCCGATGCGCGCGGTACGCTGACGGGTCTCACGCGCGCAACCACAGCTGCGCATATTGCGCGCGCTGCCGTTGAGAGCATTGCCTATCAGAGTGCCGCACTGTTGTCTGCCATGGCTCGCGACGGCGTAGGACTGCATGAGCTCAGAGTGGACGGGGGCGCAAGTGTGAACGATGCGCTGATGCAGTTCCAGGCAGATCTGTTGGGAATCTCTGTGATTCGTCCAAAAGTCGTAGAGACTACGGCACTGGGCGCAGCCTATCTGGCCGGACTGCAATGTGGTGTCTGGTCGGATCTGGCGGAAATTGAAGCGCTATGGCAGGTGGACAAGACCTTTGAGCCGAGCATGAGCACTGACGAGGCCGACAGCCGCAAGGCGCTCTGGGAGAAGGCGGTGGCACAAACCACACACGGCACGTAAGCGGTGGGCGACCCATTGATTGGCCAAGGTACGCTACGCCGCCGATTCGCCACCGAACTGACAGCGAACTGGCAAGCATTGCCGGAAACCCGAAATCCCGTAAATGCGGAATGCCGCGGCCCTGGCGGTCAGCTCAAAAATCGCATTTTGAATGATCTGCCCTTGATGGTCCGCTGACTCAGGCGCTGCAGCGTGTCTTCGGCGATGCCACGTTCAATGGCAACAAAAGCAACAAAATCAAAAAGGCTGATTTTGCCTACCTGATCAGCCTTCAGGCCCAGATCCTTGGTCAGCGCACCCAGCAGATCGCCTGCGCGCAGCTTATCTTTCTTGCCGCCACGCAGACAGATGGTTCGCATCGGAGGCGCGAAAGCTCCCTTGCGGCGCGGCAGGGTGGACATGTCCAGCCATGCCAGGGGCGCGCCCAGGGCCTGTTCAATTCTGTCGGCACGGAATTTTTCCTGAGGGGTACACAGCGTCAGCGTCAGGCCTTTGCGTCCGGGCACCCGTCCCGTACGTCCCACGCGATGAATATGCGTTTCGGCATTTGGCGACATATCCACGTTGATGACCGCATCCAGCGTGGCGATGTCCAGCCCTCGCGCGGCTACGTCTGTGGCCACCAGCACTGAACAGCTCTGCCCGATAAAATCTACCAGCACGTCTTCGCGATCACGCTGTTCCATATCGCCATGCAGGGTGCGGGCCTCGATGCCGCGCTGAAGCAGAGACTCGGTCAGCGCTTCGCACTGCGCCTTGGTATTGCAGAAGGCAAGAGTGGAGACGGGGCGATAGGACTCAAGAAGTCTCGCGGTTGTTTCAAACCGGTCTTCGTCTTCTGTGGAAACAAACAAGGCTTCCGTTTCGGGATGGTCGGGCTTTTCATCCACACGCACATGGACCGGTTTCATCAGAAAACCTTCACTAGCCTTGAGGATGGCCGGCGGGAACGTGGCTGAAAACAGCAGACTCTGCCGCTTCAAGGGGCAGGCCTGAGTAATGGCACTGATGTCTTCGTAAAAGCCCATGTCGATCATGCGATCGGCTTCGTCCAGCACCAGAACCTTGACGGCAGAGAGTCTGAGCACATCGCGGTCGACCAAATCCAACACTCGGCCGGGCGTTCCTACAACAATATGTGCACCATGTTGGAGCGATTCTGCCTGCGGCTTGAGCGCCGTGCCCCCATATAGTGCAAGCACTTTGATGTTTCCCA
>JAFAGQ010000144.1 GCA_023422555.1 Pseudomonadota bacterium | reverse complement strand
TAAAATGTGCAGAATCCCTGTTGCCTCGGCAACCTGCTTTTTCAAATGAGACACTTCAATGACAACATCGGATCGCATGATTTGGTTTTTTTCCATTCTCTTTGGTTTTTGCTTATTGACCGGGCCGAGTCGAGCACAAGCCCAGGACAGTCCGACCGGAACTACCGCACCCGTCATATTGGTAGTCGGAGACAGCCTGTCTGCTGAATATGGTATCAGACGGGGTAGCGGCTGGGTGCAGTGGCTGAAGGAAAATAAAAAAGAGGCACTGGCAGATGCTCAGCTGGTCAATGCCAGTATCAGCGGTGATACGACAGCAGGCGGTCGCAGCCGTCTTCCCGCGCTGCTGAAAAAACATCATCCTGCCATCGTCATTCTTGAACTGGGTGCCAACGACGCCCTGCGGGGTCTTTCACTGGATGCCAGTCGCGATAACCTGGGCGGGATGATCGACCAGATCAAAGCAAGCCAGGCTCGGACAATTCTGATCGGCATGCAGATTCCCCCAAACTTCGGGCCGGATTACGCAAAGCAGTTTCAGGCGATGTTCGGCACGCTGGCAAAAGAAAAGGACACCGCATTGGTGCCCTTTCTGTTTGCTTCCTTTGCACTGGATCGCCAAATGTATCAGGATGATGGCATTCACCCTTCTGAACAGGCTCAGCCACTCATGGCCGAGACGGTCTGGCCTGTCCTGGAAAAGGTGCTTACTGATTATCGTCAGTAACGTTAATGACCTTGGCGGCGTCAGGATAAATCTTGACGTCGTGTGACTGGCGAATCATGCGCGTAACGCCTTGCGCAACTTCAGCACCCGTGCCAGCCACCATCGCCTGACGCAGATACTGATCAAACATGCGACGCGCGTCTTCAGTAGGTTCGGTCACTTTCTCTATCTGTGCGATAGCATAACCATCGGGCAGCTCAAAGCCGACGAATGCAGGCAGTGTGTCTGTCGGTGCATTCATGATGGCGTTAAGCATAGCTGGCGGCAATTGCGATTGCGTCAGACGACTGATGGTGGTTTCCTTGCCAAAACCCGTCAGTTCACCAGGGCCTTTTTCCTTGAGCATGGCAAGCTCGGCCTTACCGTCTTCGGCGGCCTGCTGCCTGCCTTTTTCATCACGAATGCGATTAAGCACGGTTTCCTTCACATTGGCCAGTTCAGGCACGGCTGCCGGTACATCTTTGGCCACATGTACAACCATGAGCTCTGATGGAGAAATTTCAATCACACCTGAGTTTTTGTTCTGCTTGCGCACTTCATCAGAAAACAGCGTCTCGCGCACGCGTCCTGATTCAAAGTAGCGTGCATCCTTGCTGCTGATGGCTGCATCTTTGCCTGCCTCGCTTGCTGGCAGCAGTGCAGACTCGCCTACACCGCTAACGTGACGAACCTGCAGTTGCAGCGCATCGACCAGTGGCTGCAGAGAATCGCGTTCTGTACTGGCAACCTGAGTCAGCTTGGTTGAAAGATCGGCAAATTTTTCTGAGGCCTGCTGCAGGCGAATTTCTTTTTTGAGGGTTTCCTTCAGACGATCCAGTGGCTCAACTTCACCGGGCTCGATGCGGGCAATCTGCAATACATGCCAGGCGTTGTCGATTTTGACCGGATCAGTGATACCAGGTTTGTCGGGACCGAAAGCGGCATCATCCAGTGCGGCAATATCGCCTTTGGACAAGGTACCCAGACTACCGCCCTGATTTTTGGAACCGGCATCATCGGAATAGGTTTTGGCCAGCTCAGCAAATGAGGAAGGATCAGCCTTGGCTTTTTCAGCCACTTCATTGGCTTTGTCCTGCGCAGCCTTGACAGCGGCGTCATCGGCACCAGCCGGAATCTGTATCTGGATATGGTTGATCTGCCGACGTTCTTTTTTCGTGTACTTGGCAATATTGGCCTTGTAATAGCTTTCTACATCTGCATCGGATACGTCACCAACGGTTTGCAGAGCAGCATCCTGGTTCAGGACAACATAATCGACGTCCACGTGAGCAGGAATTTCCAGCGACTGCTTGTTCTTGTCATACCAGGCTGCGATTTCTTCATCATTAACCTGCACGGATTGCTCATAGGCGGCCGCCTCAAAATTTCTGAGTCGAACCGTGCGCTCCTGTGTCATGGCCGTTTGCAGCAGCGATGCTGTTTGAGAAGGGATGGCGACAGTACCGGCAATGGGCTCAAGCAACTGCGCAAATGCCAGATTCTGTCTTACGTATTGCTCGTAGTCGACATCACGGATATTGCGTTCTGACAGAAACTGACTGTATTTCTGGAATGAATATTTGCCATTGTCCTGGAACTCTGGCGTACCCGCGATAGCCTGACGAACCATATTATCGGTCGCGTTGTAGTTATGATCGACCATTTCCTGCTGAAGAACCTGATTATCTATCAGCTGATCGAGCCACGCCTGACGGTTGGCAGGTGTGTCGACGGCATTGATATTGAAGTTGCTGCCGTTCTGCTCACGCAGCTGGTTTATCCGCTCACGCCAGGACTGATCGTATTGCGCCTGAGTGATGTCGTTTTTCCGGATGGAAGCCAGTTTCACATCGCTATGAGTAAACGATTGGTAATCGGAAATACCGAAAAATACAAAAGAAGGCACGACCAGAATAAACAGGACGATAAGCAGTAAGCGTTTATGCGTGCGAAAAGATTCTAGCATAGGGTTCCCGACCAAGATGAATGTCTGATTCAGAGCAAAAAGCCGCCCATTGGCCGCACTCTGCAGAATAACCGCTTATTTTAAGCGTTTTTTCCATTAAAATAAAACCTTGGCCTTAAATCGGGCAATTGCACTACTGCTCGCGCCGTAATATTGAAATTTCTCACCTGGTGAACCATGTCTTCGAACGCTTATGTTACCTGGCCCTATCCACGTATTATTGCTCATCGCGGCGGAGGCCGGATTGCACCGGAAAACACGCTTGCCGGTCTGCGCTGTGGCTTTGACCACGGCTTTGAGATGTCTGAATTTGATGTCAAGCTAAGCAAGGATAATGTCCTGGTCATCCTGCATGATGACGACGTTGATCGCACATCCAACGGCTCCGGCGCGGCCGCCACCATGACATTTGGCGAAATGGCACAACTGGATATGGGTAGCTGGCATTCAGCCTGGTACGCAGGTGAACCGTTACCGGCTTTCAGCCAGTTTGCCGGCTTCATTCTGGAAAACCACCTGCTGTGCAATATCGAAATCAAGCCCTGCCCGGGTCGTGAACAGGAAACAGGTATTGCCGTTGCAAAGGCGGTGAATCAGCTCTGGAAAGAAGGCATCACCCCTCCGCTGGTCTCTTCGTTCTCACGTGAAGCACTTGCCGCATTTGCAGAACATGCCCCTTCCATACCTCGTGCGTTTCTGATTGACGAATTGCCAGAGGATTTTGAGGACATCCTTCAGTCCCTGGGCTGCCAGTCCATTAATCTGAATCAGAAAACCCTGACCGAAGCGGCTATCAGGCGTATTCATGACGCAGGCTATAAAGTCTGCGCCTATACCGTCAATGATTATCGTCGTGCCAGACAGCTGCTTGACTGGGGCTGCGATGCGCTGTTTACGGATGAGCTCGTCCGCATTCCTGCCGATCTTGGCCTCTACTAATTCACAAATCCATGTTCAGTTACCGTCACGCCTTTCACGCAGGCAACCATGCCGATGTCCTGAAGCACGCAATATTGCTTCATATCCTGCAATACTTCAATCGCAAGGAGGCACCATACTGGGTCATCGATACGCATGCGGGCGCAGGCATTTATGATCTGACCGATGCCTGGGCCGAAAAGACCGCTGAATTCCGTGACGGAATTGGCAGACTATGGAACATGTCTGGGCTGCCGCCCCTGCTTGCCGACTATATTGATCATGTAAAACAGCTCAATGATGATGGTGCACTGACTGTCTACCCCGGCTCTCCGTGGATCGCACTGCAACTGATGCGCGAAGCCGACAAACTGCGTCTTTTCGAGCTGCATCCGACAGAAATCACCCTTCTGCATGAAAACATTCAAATGCAATCCAGGGATGTGGCCAGACAGGTAAGTGTTTTCGAAAAAGATGGCTTCACGGGGCTTGCTTCCCAGCTTCCTCCGGCGCCGCGACGCGGGATCATTCTGATCGATCCGTCATACGAAGACAAAAATGACTATCGTCATACGCTGTCTGCAGTCAAAGAAGGCTTAAAGCGATTTGCAACCGGATGCTTTGCCGTCTGGTATCCACTGGTACGTCGCAAGGAAGTTCATGAGATGCAGAAGCAGCTGGAAAAGCTGCCTGGGGTCAGCTGGGTGCACGTGCAGCTGGCGGTCAAAAAGCCACCGCAAAACGGTTTTGGACTGTACGGCAGTGGCATGTTTGTCATTAATCCGCCGTACACGCTGGCGGCCTCGTTGCGCGAGTCCATGCCTGTTCTGGAAACGCAACTGGCACAGGACGAACACGCCCAGTTTTCACTTACGCATCAGGATAAATAATCTCGAGCACTTCCAGATGTTTGACGCCGGAGGGCGTGCGAAGTGTCACCGTATCACCTTCCTGCGCTTTGAGCAGCGCCCGGGCAACGGGAGAGATCCAGCTGATTTTTCCTTTCAGGGGTTCAGCCTCATCCACACCCACAATCGTCACCCGAAACGTTTCGCCCTCTTCGTCACAGTATTCCACTTCAGCGCCAAAGAAAACGCGATCCCTGTCGGGTTGCGCACCGGGATCCACCACTTCGGCCTGTTCCAGCCGTTTGGTCAGAAAACGGATACGCCGGTCAATTTCGCGCAGACGCTTCTTGCCATACAGGTAATCGCCATTCTCTGAGCGATCGCCGTTTGACGCAGCCCACGAGACAATCTGCACGACATCCGGTCGCTCCACGTTCATCAGATGCGTCAGTTCTTCGCGCAGGGTGTTGTAGCCCTGACGCGTCATGTAATTGCGTGTACCAGGAGGCAAGGCAACCGCTTCGGGTCCCTGATCCTCGGCGTCGTCTTCGTCCTTTTCTTTGACAAATGCTTTATTCATAATTTCAGTTAAATGCGTTCCATACCGGTACCAGATCCGAAGGTAAAGGCGGCAGTTTTCCAAGATCAATACGACTTTCGCCCGGACTGTGAAAATCCGATCCACAGGATGCCATGAACCCATACTGGCGGGCCACGTTGGCATACTGATGGTACTGATCCGGCGTATGTGAGCCGGTCACAACTTCAATCGCCTTGCCGCCCATCAGTTTAAAGGTACGGAAAAGCGTGGTGAATTCCCTGCGCGAATATTTATAGCGACCCGGATGCGCGATCACGGCAATGCCCCCTGCTTCGTGTATCCATCCCAACGCTTCATCCAGCCCTGCCCATTCACCAGCCACATAGGCAAGTTTACCGTCCGCAAGATACTTGTCAAAAACGTCCTGCATGGTCTTGCAATGTCCCTGTTCAACCAGGTAGCGGGCAAAATGCGTGCGGCTCAGCAAATTGGGATTGCCTGCAAATTTAAGTGCCCCCTCGTACGTATCCGGAATGCCGAATTTCTCAAACTGATCCGCCATGATGTGGGCCCGGGTTTCCCGGTCGCGGCGGATTTTTTCCAGCCCGGCGTTCAGGCTGGGACTGTCAATATCGATATTGAGACCGACGACGTGCAGGGTGCGTTCGGCCCAGGTGACGGAAATCTCGATTCCAGCCACGAAATCCATGCCAAGTTTCTGCGCCTGCGCGCGCGCTTCGGGAATGCCACGAACCTCATCGTGGTCCGTCAGACTCCAGAGCGTGACACCATTGGCATGCGCGCGCGCCGCCACGTCAGCGGGTGCCAGAACACCGTCTGATGCTGTGGAGTGGCAGTGCAGATCTGCCTTGAACGGCAGTGGTTCAGTCATGTTTTTTTTCATCCCGACAATTGGCAAAATCTCCGACGAAACGGCCATCCCGTTCATGCCATAAGTCATCTCGTGGCACGATGGATGTGATCCGTAGGGCATTATTCTGACATTTTACGCGCTCTTGCCAGCAATGACAGCATCAGGAAAGCAGAAATGCCCTGACCGCCTGCACCTGCTCTTGTGGCAGAAGCGACGGTGCATGTCCGGTTCCGGCAATTTCCAGCAATTGCAGATGGCTGTTACGCTGCTGCATCTGTCTTGCGGTGTCGGCGCTCAGCAGATCCGACTCGGCCCCGCGAATCAGGAGAATCGGACATTGCAGCGATTCAAAGGCGCGCCACAACATGGCCTCACCAGCCTTAAGTGCTTTCTCGTCTTTCAGTCCTTCAAAGGCCTTCGCAATACCAAGGTCATAGTGCTGTTTCCATTGTTCGCCATCCTGAATAATGACGGCTCGTGTGAACTGAATCCACTGTTCGTCACTCATTGGACCGAATGAGCGCGCATTGGTTTTCATATGATTCACTGCCTCGTCAAACGATGCAAAGGTCAGTGGCAGCCCCACATAGCCCGCAATTCTTTCAATGGATGCCGGTTCGATGACGGGCCCCACATCGTTAAGTATCAGCTTGTTTATAGACAGTCCGGTGGATGGCGGCAAGGCAGTTCTGCCCTCTGCCCGAATTGCTGCATCAGCCATGCCGGTATACCCGGCAAAGGCCAGTGCAATCAGCCCACCCATGGACGTACCCAGCCAGTCCAGGGATTCGGGCTGCAATCGGGCCAGCAGCGTTATCAGATCGGACACATACTGAGGCACCACATACGAGGCCGGATTCTTCAGAAAATCTGAAGCGCCCCGACCTGCGATGTCCGGGCAGACCACAAGGTATTCATCGCACATGGCTTTGGCCACCTCATCAAAATCCTGGCCGTTGCGTGAAAGACCGTGCACACACAACAGGATTTTTCTGTTCGCCGGATCTCCCCATTCACGATAGGCCATTCGATGAATTCCCGCAGGACTCATACAGTTGACGAAGTTCAGGCGAGACGATTCCATACAGACTCCTTTTCAATCAGGTGAACCTGGCCTTCCGGCATAGCCGGCAGACAGCAAAGTCATCATAAGCTAAAAATCGTCCCAGTATCGACCTTCTGAACCCCTGACGGTATTTACCCGCAAGCCGTCAAACCCCGATGTCATGGTGATCGCACCCGAGGAAATGGTATCCAGAAATACCTGGGCCGCTGCCCGCCATCTTTCAACGATCCCGGGTGCAGGATGACCGTAACGATTCAGATACCCCGCCTGCGCAAAGGCAACAGCAGGCCGAACTTTCTGCACAAAGTCGGATGACGAAGAACCGGCTGATCCATGATGCGGTGCCATCACGACATCGACGACTGGCAACGGTTCGTTATTTTGCATGATGACCGCCTCTTCATTCGCGCCAATATCTCCGGTCAGTAATGCCGAATGAAAGTTACCGGAGATCAGCAATACACAACTCTGATCGTTTCCTGCTTTTACCGGACGGCCCGGTATCTGTTCAGGATGGAGGAATTGAAACCGGACGCCATCATAGTCAAAGGTTCTTCCCCTTTCACAGAAATCAAACGTTGTCTGGGGATTGCGCAATCTGATGTCCTTGCCCAGCAGGCGCTGTTCCTCTTCGAGATGCGCATTCAGCATAAACGAAGTATAGGCATGTCTCACGTCCACCTGCTGCAACACGCTGGCTGCGCCGCCGACGTGATCCAGATCGGAATGGGAAATAATCAGCTGGTCAAGGTGAGAAATATTCAGCGCCTGTAAATAGGGGAACACAACACGTTGTCCGGCATCACTAGTGACGCTGCTGCGTACCCCTGTGTCGTAAAGCACGTTGTGGCGCGCCGTCCTGATGAGTACGGCAGCGCCCTGCCCCACATCCAGCGCGGTCAGCATCCAGCAGCCGGTCTGAGGGCGCTCCGCCCGAAAAAGCAAAACCGGAATCAGCAGAACGAGTGCAGAATAACGGCCCCCGATTCCCCTCGGCAGACTGAATATCAGCAGACCCAGCATACCAGACAGAACCCAGAATAAATGGGTTGCGGCAAAGGCAGGCGCAGCCCATTCCAGCCCGGCCATAGATGTGGCAATCTGCAGTACAGTTTCCAGCAATGCGTGCACACCAGCAGCCAGCCAGGTGGTCAGCGCCGGCCACCAGGGTATCAGACAAAACAAAGCCAGCAATAATGCAAGTGGCGTTACCAGCGCGCCGATTACGGGAATGGCGATGGCGTTGACAATGGGTGACACAAAGGCATATTGATGAAAAATGCCAATCAGTAAAGGCGACAGGGCTACGCTCATAAAAAGCTGCATCTGCGTCGCCTGCCACAGTTTGTGCATGACTTTTCCTGATGGAGCCGCAGAACGAGCGATGACTTTTGCTTCGCGTGATCCCCACAGCATAAGACAGGCGATGGCTGCAAATGAGAGAACGAATCCCACAGATAACACCGCCCAGGGATCCAGGAGCAGAATACTAAACGCCGATATCGACAACAAGGTTGTCGCTTTTAATTGAATTCGCAGGACCACGGCAGCAAACAGGACCGCCAGCATTGTCAGCGTGCGCTGTGCCGGAATGCCCCACCCGGCAACCAGCGAATAGCACGTAGCAATAGCAAGACCAACGGCGGCAGCAACAACCTGACCCGGTCTGCGGTCGGCGATGTATTTTCCCTGCCAGCGCAGGCGTCGCCACATGCGAAATACGCCCAGGCTGCCCAGTGCTGCCAGCATGGTGATATGCGAACCACTGATGGAAACCAGATGCGTAATACCGGTAAGATTGAAAAC
This sequence comes from Pseudomonadota bacterium, assembly GCA_023422555.1. Lineage (GTDB taxonomy): Bacteria > Pseudomonadota > Gammaproteobacteria > Burkholderiales > Burkholderiaceae_B > Advenella. Next base: position 2,689 of record JAFAGQ010000144.1, on the reverse strand, counting down.
TTTCCAATCTTCATCACTGATACCGTTCTGGTCTCCCATCACAAGTGCAATAAGCACAGGACCATAACGCCGATTCTGCAGAACGCGGTTCATGGACTTGCGCAATGCGAACCGCAGCCTCTCGATCGCAGTGCCCCATTCGCGCCAGGGCGAATCCCGCAACAACGTTACGGGACCGCTGACCGTACCGGTAGCGCGCAGACCTGAGGCAAACATATAGGCCTCGTAATTGAACCCGTGAAAATTCCGGGCACCATGAACGCGCCTGAGTCTGATCGTCATTTGCCACTCCTGCCCGGGTCGCAAATCCGGCAGCCCTTCCGGTGGACGCCGCGGCTTGTCGTAAGGTCCGGTGCGTGGCCCGGGAAACCACCGAAGCAGAATTCGCCTTGGCAGTCCCTTCGGGGATTTCTCATCAAGGATTCGAGCCTGCCACTCCCAGCCATTGATCAGGTCTTTGGGTAAACCGGTAACCAGTATGCGCACCGAGACCGATACGTTCTCAAACTGCCGATCAAGACGATCATCCAGTCGCATATGGGCACGCCATACCGCATACGACATGCCAGTCGCCATAAACAATAGGGCAACGCAGATCAGTGCAATTGTGCGATTGCCTGTAGAAAGGAAATGAGAGCATGTGTGATGATGTAAACCCGCTAACGTCGCGGATGCGACGACCAGGCCAGGCAGCCCCATTACGAACAGCGTTGCAAATGACGGCAGGCGCGGCAGAAACTGCACAACGGCAATACCCAGGCAAAGCAGAATGAGCCGCAACGAAAGAGACAAGCGGGAGAACACGAAAATCGATTAACAGCGGTAAAGACTATGATTCGCGCAGGCGCGCTATCTGCGTTCCATTGTTTCTGTTTATCGACAGTGCGACAAGTTCATCGCAATGCAATTGTCATATCGTAGAGTCGACAGGCTTTGCGCAAACTCAACAGGCAGCGCAGGTGCAAAAGAGAGAATCAGACTCGCTCAGGACCGAGCCAAATCACGCAATCGAGGCAGAACCTGTAATGCCGTTTCGGCAGTCTGTCTGGAGATGTCTTCGATGGTAACACCCCGCAACTCTGCCAATGTGGCTGCAATTGCCGGAATCTGATCGGGCGAGTTGCGTGCAGGATTGCCCTGCAGCCACGCGGGTGCGATATCGGGGGAATCGGTTTCCAGCACAAGATGAGACAATGGTATACGGCTTGCCAGGCGACGAATCTGGCGTGCACGCGTGAAGGTCATGGCGCCGCCAATTCCCAGCGCGAAGCCCATTTCCACGAAATGATCGGCCTGCTGGTCACTGCCATTGAACGCATGTGCAATGCCGCCGACATCGGAAAAACGACGCAGATATTTGAGAATAATATCCTGGGAGCGCCGCACATGGAGCAGCACGGGCAGATCATGGCGGCGTGCCAGTTTCAGCTGTGCCTGATAAAAATGCTCCTGTCGCTCCCTGGGTTCGCCACTTGCGATATCTTTGACGAAGAAATCCAGTCCGATTTCGCCAATACCGATGAATCGGGGATCCTGCAAGGCATCTTCGACCTGCTGTTCCAGTACTTCCAGATCCTCGTCCTGCGATTGCGCCACCAGCAAGGGATGAATACCCAGCGCGTAATAGCCGCCAGCAAATGTATGAGCCAGTTCACGTACAACGGAAAAATTACTGCGGCCGACAGCGGGAATCACGATAGCCTTGACACCAGCCTGGTGCGCGGCAGCAATCACATCATTTCGATCGTCATTGAATTCGGCCGCGTCCAGATGACAATGGGTATGGATGAACATAGCGTTGTCTCCCGAAATCGTGCATTTATGCCGTCTGCAATACGCCCCTTTCCATCAGAAGCTGTGTATCAGCCAGTGCGGCCAGTTTGGCATCGTGAGTCACAATAACAAATGCCGTATCAAACTCTTCGTTCATCTGCTTGAGCAAAGCAAACATGCTGCCTGAGGTTTCGCGGTCAAGATTGCCCGTTGGTTCATCAGCCAGCACGCAGACAGGACGGGTAACCAGCGCACGCGCCAGTGCAACGCGCTGACGTTCACCCCCTGACAGCTGACCCGGCGTATGGTGAATGCGATCTTTCAGACCGACGCGTTCAAGCACCGCTTCTGCCTGAGAACGCGCCACTTTGCGATCTGTACGGCGCACAATGAGTGGCATGGCCACGTTATCAAGTGCGTTGAATTCATTGAGCAGATGGTGAAACTGATAAACGAATCCCAGACTCTGATTCCGTATATGACTGATCTCTTTTTCAGTCAGCGCATTCGTCTGTTGACCATTGATCAGTATCTCACCGGAAGATGGCTTATCAAGCAGACCCAGCATATGCAGCAAGGTACTTTTGCCCGAACCTGATGCACCAATAATGGCCACCATTTCACCGCGTGCAACCTGAAGGGAAACCCCTTTGAGGATATCCAGGCGGGAATCGGCGTCTTCGTAAAACTTCGCCACATTGCGTGCCTCCAGGGCGTAGCTTGTCTGGAGGGCTGGTTTGATTTGTGCATCAGTCATGACGCAGTACCTCTGCAGGTTGCAGGCGGGACGCCCGCCAGCTTGGATAAATGGTTGCCAGCAGCGACAGCACCAGCGAAGTCAGACCGATCAGTACAATATCGTTGACCTCGGGATGGGATGGCAGCGTACTCACAAAATAAATGCTTGGATCCAGAA
>JAFAGQ010000125.1 GCA_023422555.1 Pseudomonadota bacterium | reverse complement strand
TGGAACCTGGCTTTCTACGATGCCTCGGACTTCAATGACAAGGCATCTGAGAACGCCCAGATTGCCCGTGGCGCTTACCTGACCGAAGGTCTGGCTCACTGCGGTGCCTGTCACACACCACGCGGGTTTGGTCAGCAGGAAAAAGGTCTGTCCGGCAAGGATAGTGACTTTCTGTCTGGCGCTGTTGTGGATGGCTGGACTGCTCCGGATCTGCGTGCCAAAGACGGCCCTGGACTTGGTGCCTGGAAGGCAGAAGACATTGCAGATCTGTTGATGGCTGGCCGCAGTGTTCACTCCGGTGTTACCGGTCCAATGACAGACGTCATCGCCAACAGTACGCAGTTTGCAACCCGTGATGATGCACTGGCCATTGGTGCTTATCTGAAGTCACTGCCATCTGGCAGCAAAGACGACAGTAATAGCAAATTCACGGCATCGGATGACACCGCGAATGATCTTCGCAATGGTATCACCCGGACCCTGGGTGCGCGGCTGTATCTGGACAACTGCGCGGCCTGCCACCGCAGCAGCGGCGCCGGTGAAAAACGCGCGTTCCCTGCCCTGGCTGGCAATTCGCTGGTACTGGCAGACGATCCCGCTTCACTGATCCATGTGATTCTGGCGGGTGCCACTCTGCCTTCAACCAAGGCCGCGCCGTCCGATCTGGGCATGCCGGATTTCTCGCAACGCCTGGATGATGGTGAAACGGCGGAACTGGCCACTTTCGTTCGATCTGCCTGGGGCAACAAGGCGCCTGCTGTGACTGCTGCGCAGGTTTCAGCCGTTCGCAAGCACCTGCCTCCACAGCAGAAGAAGGAGCTGGCTGAACAGGATCACAAGTGACATAAAATAAGGGCGCCGATGTATTGCACACCGGCACCCTTTCTTTGTTGCTGCGATCCTGTTGATTGCAGGATCAATAGTACAACGCGAGCGTCTTTACGCTCGCGTTTGCATTTCTAGCCTCGCATCGTGACAAATTCTTCAGCGGCAGTCGGATGAATGCCAATCGTTGCATCAAAATCAGCCTTGGTTGCACCCATGCGAATGGCCACGGCAAAACCCTGTACGATTTCTCCGGCGTCATCACCTGCCATATGCAGACCAACGACCCTGTCGGTTTTCTTGTCCACAATCAGTTTCATCATCATCCTGGCGGTACTGCCACTTAGCGTGTGTTTGAGCGGACGAAACTCGGAACGATAGACCGTGATATCGTCGTATATTTCACGCGCTTCATTTTCGCTGTGACCTACAGTGCCCACATTGGGATGCGTGAAAATTGCAGTTGGAATAAATTCATAATTCATGCTGCGCTTGCCTTTGCCAAACAGATGATCGACAAGCACCATGGCTTCACCCAGCGCGACCGGCGTGAGCTGAATTCTGTCCGTCACATCGCCCAGTGCATAGATGGACGGCACGGAAGTCTGGTAATTTTCGTCTATCTGAATCGCGCCATTGTGATTGACCTGCACGCCGGCTGCTTCCAGATTGAGTCGATGCACGTTGGGCGCGCGGCCCGTCGCGTAAAGTACCTGATTCGCCTGCAGCGTACTGCCGTCATCAAGCTGCACCACCAGGCCGTCGTCGTTCTTTTCAATTGCATTGACTTTGGTTTCAAAGTGAAAATGCACGCCGGCTTTTTTCATTTCTTCCGCGGTAAATGCGCAGATCTCTTCATCAAAGCCGCGCAGAATACGGTCGCGTCGGATCACGATATGGACTTCTGCTCCCAGTCCGTTAAAGATGGAAGCAAATTCACATGCAATATAACCGGCGCCGACCACAACCAGTTTCTTAGGAAACTCGGGCAGGTCGAAAATCTCATTTGAAGTAATGGCGTGTTCGCGGCCCGGAAACTCCGGCACAACGGGCCAGCCGCCAGTCGCAATCAGAATATGCTTCGCCGTATAGGTTTTGCCATCATCCATTCTGACGGTATTGGGTCCGACGAGCGATGCCCAGCCTGACAGCAGCGTGGCACCGGCGTTGGTAATCAGCGAGTGATAGATGCCGTTGAGCCGGGAAATCTCTTTTGCCCGGTTGGTTTTCAGAACTGACCAATCGAGCGTTGCGGGACCGACATTCCAGCCAAAACCGCGGGATTCCTCAAATGCTTCATGATAATGCGCCGCATAACTGTAGAGTTTCTTGGGAATACAGCCGACATTGACGCAGGTTCCGCCCAGATCAAACCCTTCTGCCAATGCCACCCGGGCGCCGGCCTGTGCTGCCATGCGGGACGCACGCACGCCGCCACTGCCCCCACCAATTACAAAAAAATCATAGTCGAAACTTTCCATGCTGACTCCAAATTCAAATAGCCGTCCGCCATGATTGTAACCGCTGCCCTGAAGGACTGCCCGCAAAAACCCTTTTGTCAGTACGCTGCGGGCCCGTCATGGCCGTATAATCAGGGCTTACGGAGATTCATAATGATGTCTGCACAACAACCCGCCTCTTCCCCCGCTTCCTCCTCAACCGCGTCCGACGTGCTTCACGGAGCACCCGCAGCCTGGCCCGTGCTGGGTGTGCTTGGCGGCATGGGCCCGCTGGCCGGCGCAACCTTTGCTGCGCGACTGGTACAGCTGACGCCGGTCACTGCCGACCAGGCGCATATTCCGGTTCTGCTGCGTAACGACCCGCGTATTCCGGATCGCAGCGCGGCCAGACTCGCTGACGGCCCCAGTCCCTTGCCTGCCATGGTCGAAGGCATGCAGGATCTGCAACGCTGGGGCGCGCAATGCATTGCCATTCCCTGCAATACCGCTCATCTGTGGTACGAGCAGCTGCGCGATAGCGTGCAGGTGCCGGTATTGCATATCGTTGAATCGGTCATTCAGGACCTGCGACGCAATGGCATCACCGAAGGACGTGTGGGTGTGATGGGTACGCCGGCCACCATGCAGCTGGGGCTTTATCAGGAAGCATTGAGGGCAGCCGGCTACGAGCCCGTGACAGGCACGGATAATGTCATTCGTGATCTATCGGTGCAGGCTATTGCTGCCGTCAAATCCAATCAGAACGCCATGGGATTCGCACCGGCCGCAGAAGCGGTGAACCGTTTGCAGGAGATGGGCGCAAAGGCCGTGATACTTGGCTGCACCGAACTGCCACTGGCCATCCCGCCAGGCCGGCGCGACGAATTTTCCGTGGTGATGTCCGATTCCATTGATGCGCTTGCACTGGCAGTGCTGGACACCTTTTCAAAAGACAGCGCAACATCAACGTAGGAAGCCCAACGACATGCCTATAGAACAGACCGTGATTGACCATATTGTTGTGACCGCAAGCGATCTGGAGACGGGCGTGGCCTATGTGCGCGAGACGCTTGGCATTGAACCGGATGGCGGTGGCGAGCATCCCAAAATGGGTACTCACAATCGGCTGCTGCGTTGCGGTCCTGCCTGTTATCTGGAAGTGATTGCGATCAATCCAGACGCCCCCGCGCCCGCGCGTCCCCGCTGGTTCGGGCTGGATGGCATGGGCGATCAGATCGAAGATCGCAGCAGATCGCCGTATTCTTTGTCATCGGAATCATCTCGAATCTCGTCCGCTACAACGCCCACGCATGCCGCGGCGCCCCGATTGGCTGCCTGGGTTGTGCAAACAACAGATATACATGGCGTGGTGGCAACAAGCTCGGAACCGTTGGGAACGATAACACCCATGCAGCGCGGCAGCCTAGACTGGCTGATCACGATTCCTGAAACTGGCCTGGCGCCCCTGGATGGCCTGGCTCCCGCGTTGATTGAATGGCACACCCCTTCACTGCCTGTGCTGGCCATGCCCGATCGCGGTCTGCTGCTTGAAAAGCTTGAAATTTATCATCCGCAAGCAGAGCGGATGCAGGCCCTGATCGCGAGCCTGAATTTGCAGGCTCCTGTCTCGGTGCTGCCCTGTCCATCAGGAAGCGCGCCCGGTCTAAAAGCCACGATCCGCACTCCTGATGGCATTCGTGAACTCAGTTAAGCTCTCAATCGCGAATTAACGCAGTGCCGCCGTCATGGTGGAAAACACATTCAGCGTGCGTATGACGTTTTCGATTGAGTCTGCATTAAATGACAGGGTCACTCCATCATCACGTCGAGTGCCCGGCAGCAGACAGAATGCATCTGCCAGCGCCGGAGAATTTGTCTGCAGTCGGCATTCAAAGGGACCGTCAATCACATATGGCTTCATCGGTTGCTCAATCGCAGCCTGTACCGCCTTTTGCATGCCTTCACGGATTCGCGCGCATGAAGCTTGTGGCGTCAGCGTCGCTGCGCTGCTGTGTCCCATGGCGTGTTTGGTTTCGACCCATACGGCGCGTTCAAAAAAATCACGATTTTCTTCGATAAAAAACTGATCGCCGCTGCCAAAAATAACGGGTACACCAGCCTGGCCGGCAAGCGCACCATAAAGGCCAGGCTCGCCCAGTTCAATGCCATTGACCATAATGCGTGCAAAGGCAAAGCTATTGATGGTGTGAGCCAGCACACCGCGGCCTTGCGCACGCGCGTGATGTCCCACCAGCGCCACTGCGTCCATGCCAAATTCAAGGCCTGCCATCATGCTGTACACACGCGGCTTACCGGTGACAAGTCTGGCGCGTTCATCGATGTCAGACGCAATCATGTTGCGAAAGCCACCATGCGAGTCATTCACGTAAACGTCTTTGGCTCCGCCATCAAACGCACCCGCAATCGCTGCATTGGCTTCTGCCGTCATCCAGGCGCGAGCGCGTTCGTATTCGCCATTGCCTGCGCGAACCTGCTGTGAGTCGACAACACCGGCGACTCCTTCAATATCCGTTGAAATCAATACTTTCATTCAATTATCCTTAATCCTCAAGCCACGCTGTGATCGGCAAGCGTGTGTGTCCGTCGCGACCGGTGACGGCACTCGCCGCCCATAACGAATGCAATATGGCCTGCTCGGTGGCTTCGGCCGCTGCATCAAATAGCGGATCCAGCTGCGTTTCGTGCAGAGGCTGTACCGGCTGCTGAGTATGCTGAAGTTCCTGTCCAACACGCATGGATGTAGAAAATGCAATTGCAATATCGCCGCTGCCATGACCATAACTGGAGCCGGTACGGGCCAGCCCCGCTGCAGCACGCATGCTGAGTCTGCGCAACTGCCGGGCATCCAGTGGGGCATCGGTTGCCAGAATCATGATAATGGAGCCTTTATCAGGTTCGCCCTCACCCTTAACGTGATCTGAAGACAGCGCCTGTTCGCGCAACGCCATGCGTCGCTTAATGTCTTCTCCCGTCAGCACGTTGCCCGCGCGCAGATGACGCAGCTTGCCGAAGTTGGACAGCACGAGTGCACCAACCGTGTAATCTGGCGCACTACCTGTCAGCGCGCCTTCCTGCCGGGCAATTCGTGATGCAGATCCAATGCCGCCCTTGAGTCCAAAGCAGCTCATGCCACGCCCGGCACCGACAGCACCCTGATCAAATTCCACACCTGCATTATCACAAGCGTGAAAATAATCCGCCTCGGTCACTGCCATGGCCTGAATATCATTCAAATAACCATCATTGCATTCAAGTACCAGCGGGTTTACCGTGGACCATTCGCGACCGATGGCCGGATTACTGGCAATCGCCTGGCGGATCTGTGCCTGGGCCACAGCGGAAACAGAAAATGTGTTGGTCAGCGCCACGGGTGTTTCAATCACACCCAGTTCCTGTAACTGCACCAGGCCCACGCTTTTTCCAAAGCCATTAATGACAGAGGCGCCGGCGGCGACCTTGTCGCGAAACAGATCGTCCGCATGCGGAAAAATAACTGTGACGCCAGTCTGGATATCACCCTGCGCAAGCGTGACATGACCTACGCGTACACCGGGCACATCCGTCAGGCTGTTACGGGGGCCTGCGGGCAGGTTACCCACCACCGGCGCCCGTGTTGGTTTGTTGGAAGATGAAGAGGCAGTCATGACTATGTCTTTCGCGTCATTAACATGACGCCATCGAAGTGAACGCCATCAGTCTGTGCCGACGGCGCCTCGGTTTATTGACGATCGATTTTCGGATCCAGCGCATCACGCAAACCGTCACCCAGCAGGTTGAAAGCCAGCACAGTCAGGAAGATGGCCAGCGACGGAAAAATCGCAACGTGCGGTGCCAGAACCATATCTGAACGCGCTTCATTGAGCATGGCGCCCCACTCCGGCGTGGGTGGCTGTGCACCCAGACCAATAAATGACAGCGAGGCCGCCGTGATAATGGATGTGCCGATGCGCATGGTGCCATACACGAGAATGGGTGAAATGGTACCCGGCAGAATATGCTTGAAAATGATGGTGAAATCAGACGCACCGATACTGCGTACGGCTTCAATATAGGTCATGTTCTTCAGCGACAGCGTGCTGCCGCGGACCAGTCGCGCAAAGGCCGGCACACTGAAAACGGCAACCGCAATGACCACGTTCACCATACTGGGACCCAGCACGGCGATCACACCAATGGCAAGCAGAATGCCGGGAAAAGCCAGCAACACATCTGAAATACGCATGACAAAGCGCTCCCACCAGCCTTCATAGTATCCGGCAAGCAGGCCCAGGACGGTACCTACCAGGCCACCAAGGGCGACGGAAATAAAGCCGGCAGCCAGCGAAATGCGCGTACCCATCACAATGCGACTGAAAATATCACGGCCGAGCGAATCCACGCCCATCCAGTGCAGCGCAGACGGCGCCTGATTGATCCGGTCATAATCAAAATAGTCTTCCGGATCAAACGGCACTATCCATGGCGCCAGGATGGCCACAATCACAAGAGCAAGAATAAAAATGGCCGCAACAACCGCCAGATGCTGCTTGCGGAACTTGCGGATGAACTCCGACATCGGGGTGCGGATTCGCTCCCGTTTTGGCGGCAGCGATTCTATCGGGGAAGAGGTAACTTGCGTCATATCGGTTCCGCTATCGGTAACGGATGGTCGGATTGATCACGCCATAAAGAACGTCAACAATCAGATTGATCAGTATAAATTCAAAGGAAAACAGCAGGACCAGCCCCTGAATAACGGGGTAGTCACGTGCCGATACGGCATCCACCAGCAGCGTACCCATGCCTGGCCAGCCGAACACGGTTTCAACCACAATCGAGCCACCAAGCAGAAAGCCAAATTGCAGGCCCATCATGGTAATGACCGGAATCAGCGCGTTGCGCAACGTGTGCTTGATGACAACGACTTTCTCGGACAGGCCTTTGGCGCGCGCAGTGCGTACAAAATCTTCCTGAATCACCTCGACAAATGAAGCCCGGGTGAAGCGCGCCATAATGGCGGCAACAGCAGCGCCCAGTGTGATCGAGGGAAGGATATAGTGCTGCCAGGTCGTCGCGCCTACGGAAGGCAGCCAGCCCAGATTGACGGCAAAGATCTGAATCAGAATCATACCCAGGGCAAAGGGTGGGAAGGAAATGCCGGACACCGCCAGCGTCATGAACAGACGATCCGGCCAGCGATTGCGCCACACGGCAGACACCACACCAATAATCAGACCGAAAATCACGGACCAGATCATACTTGTGATGGTCAGCATCAGGGTTGGCATAAAGCGCGCGGCAATCTCGGTCAGCACGGGACGCTTGGTACGCAGTGACGTACCCAGATCTCCCTGCGCCAGATTGACCAGGTAATGGCCAAACTGCTGCGGCAGCGGCAGATCCAGACCCAGTTGCTCACGGATGTTCTGTACTGTTTGTGCATCAGCATCGGGGCCGGCGGCCAGCCTTGCCGGATCACCGGGCAGCATATGGACAAACAGGAAGACCACCACACAGA
>JAFAGQ010000107.1 GCA_023422555.1 Pseudomonadota bacterium | reverse complement strand
GTGATCGGTCGCGTTTATCGATATGCAGACGGTCCTTGAGCGGGCTGTTCCCCATTGAACATGATTGAGAGACCAAGCCGCCCATGAAAGTCTGGCTTAAAAGAGTTCTGATTGGCCTTGTGGTGCTGATGCTGTTTGCCTTTGTGGGCGCAGCCGTATTTTTATTGACGTTCGATCCGAACGCCTACAAGCACAAGATAGAAAGCATCGTGCAGGAGCGGTATAACCGCACGATGGTGATTGAAGGCGACCTCGAGCTGTCGCTGTTTCCGCGTATTGGCCTGTCTGTACGCAAGATTTCCCTGTCTGAACCCAATTCCACCACCACATTTGCCTCGCTGGACAGTGCCCGTTTTGCCGTGGCCATCTGGCCTTTGCTGTCCAATCGCCTGGTGGTTGATCACGTCGCCGTCTCCGGCCTGAAGAGCTGGATTGTTCGCGACGAGAAGGGCAATTTCAACTTTGAAGACCTGTTGAGCCAGGATCTGCCACCGGCAGAAGCCGTGGATCCTCGCTTCAAGAGCGATGAAGTGCGGCCAGCCGCAACCCCTGCGCCTGATAACAGCGTTCTGCCACAGCCGAAGAAGACTGATTTCAAAATCGATATTGCCGGCCTGGAAGTGCAGAACGGCGCCATCTTCTACAAAGACAAGCTGAACAACCTGGATATGCGGCTTAACCGCATGACGGTCAATACCGGCAGGGTAACCTTTGATCAGCCCTTTGACGTTTCCGTTACCGGTCGCCTTGAAGGGGCTCGGCCAGTCGCCAACGCGGCGGTTAATATCCAGGGACTGGTCAAGCTGGATCCCGTTACCAAGCTGTATTCAGCACGCAATCTGGAAGCCAATGTTCGTGGCGTGGTTGGCAGTGTGGATGTACAGACCGGCACGCTGACGGGCGATTTCTCTGTGGACAGTTTCGCGCACGCGCTGACGGGCTCCGGCGTTGATATGACGGTGCAGGGCAAGGGCGCCAAGGGAACAGGTCTGCGTAATCTGGATATGCGTCTGACGGCGCCCAAGCTGAATTTTGATTCGACAGCGCCTTTGCTGCAGATGACCGACTTTGCGGTGCGCGGGTCGGCTTCCGATGAAGATGATGAAAGCTACGAGTGGGTGCTCAATTCACCTGCTCTGGATATTTCACCTACAGGCGCAGGTGCCAAACCGCTTACCGGTTCCGTCCAGCTCAAGGGCAAGGAGCAGCTTGGCGTCAATTTCCGCATGCAGGGTATCAGCGGCACCTCCGATGCACTCAGTGTTGCTGAAGTGGTGCTTGATGGTGCCTATGCGCGCGGTAACAACCGTGCGGTCAATTTCAAGATTTCTTCACCGGCCAAGATGGATCTGGCGCGGCGACTGGTCAACCTGTCGGCCATGAGCGGGAATGTCGTTCTGAAGGATGCAGAGACACGCGAGCAGAACATTCCATTGATCGGTACGTTCAATGCCGATTTCATGAAGAATGTGGCCAGCTTCAAGGCCGATGCCGTCATCAATTCCGGCAAGTTCAGTTTTGATGGCAATATTTCGCATTTCGATGAGCCTTACGTGCGATTCGCCGTGGGAGCCGATTCGGTCAATCTGGATGAACTGATCGACAATGTCTCGGCCGCGCCACCGGCAGCCGCAGGTCAGCCAGCCAATGCGCCGGCGCCTGCCGCCGATCAGGACAAACCGGCACAGGACAAACCCACTACCACCGCCGTGCGTAACCTGGTCAGTGATCTGATGGGCAATCTGGTGGGTTCGGGAACCGCCAGTCTGAAGCAGATTACGTATCATGGGGTGGTCTATAACGACGTCACGGCAGCACTGAATTTCACCAAGGATCAGCTGGCTATCAGCAACATCAAATCCAGCATTTTTGATGGGGAAGTGGCCGGTGATGCGGTGGTCAATATGAAAGACAGTGAAACCACCACCAAGCTCAATTTCCAGGATGTCTCCATCGAACCGGTGCTCAAGGCACTGGGGATGAATCCGATCATGACGGGTACGGGCACTTTTTCTGTGGTGCTGTCTACACGGGATACGCCGGAAGGCCAGAGCTGGCTGTCCAATGCAACAGGTTCGCTGGAAGGCCAGGCCTACGACGGGACGGTGAGCGGCTTCGATCTGGCGCCTATTTTTGAGAACCCTGCTGCCTTCATCAACAATGAGGAACAGAATGCCGGGTGGAAGTACGATCCCTCAGCGAAAACCGCGTATCACAACCTGAAAACCAAGTTGTCACTGGATGGCGGTGAACTGCATTTCGTGAATTTCAGCCTGCTGACTGACCCTTTGCTGATTGAAGCGGACAATAACCTGGCCGTTTATAACCTGATCAATGACCAGTTCTCGTTCCCCGGCCGGTTCGAAACGCGTCAGCCTGTCACCGTGGATCAGGGTGGCGTTCGCCTGAGTGTCAAACAGATCAGTCTGCCTTTTGAGCTTAGCGGAACACCATCAAATGCACAGTTCAAAGTGAAGTGGCAGAAACTGAACAATTCGGCGCTGGGACGCTTCGTCAAGCAGCGCAAGGAAAAAGAAGCCGAAGCGCAGGCCGCGGCTGAGCAGCAGGCGAATCAGCCCGATGCCGCCAATCCCTCTGCAGAAGGACAGAACGGTGGTGCTGCGCCTGCCACAGCGACCCCGCCATCCGGTTCTGATCAGCCTGCCGCAGGTGCTGCGTCAGGCGGCGATGCGGCTTCGTCAGCTCCCGCCTCATCGCCTTCAACCGAAACGCCGTCCTCACAGGCACCTTCAGCACAGAAACCCTCTGCGCCAGCCGCGCAGGGTGAGGCCGCTGACAAGAAACCGGACGCAGGCAAGCCCGCAGCAGACCAGACCTCTTCTAAAACGCCCGCTCCGGCTACTGGCACTCAGCCCGCCAAATAACGGGATTTTCTCTCTTCTTACGCATTTCACATCGATATGACAACCGAGTTTCAGCCGATCTACCAATGTCCTCCCATTTCCGGCCCTGTCAAACCTGCCGCTCAATTGCGCTGGTTGCTGATTGATGATCAGTCACAGGCGCTGACCAAGGGCGATCCCGATTTACAGCAAATCGAGCTTTCGATCCGGTTCGACTATCTGGTGATTCGGGCGCCCGGTATGCTGCGTCTGGATATTCCGGTTGACGTGCTGGAAGACGATGAAGATGCCTTTGAGTCAGCAACGGTGGATAGCAGGGAAGTGCGAGTGGTGAGTGAAGGTCAGCTGGCCGATGCCTGGTTCAGTAAGCTATTGAACAGGCCGGTGCGGCTGGTGAAGCTTCATCCGGATGAAAACCTGGACGGGGCGGCATCCGCAGCCTGATCGGTTCTGATTGGGTTTGTGCAGCTTTCGGCTACGTCAGATGATGGAAAGCGCAGCTGCAAAGGGAGCATCGCGTAGGCGAACAGCATTACAACCCGACACCAGTAGATGCAGGCTGTGTTATGCAGTAGCGGTGAGTTTGTAGAATTTAGCCATGAGCATATCCTGAGATTCTTCCCACTCGGGATTAACCTCGATACACTCGACAGGACAGACGACCTGACATTGCGGTTCGCCATGGTGACCGACGCATTCGGTGCACTTGGACGGGTCGATTTCGTAGAAATCCACCCCCATGTAGATCGCTTCATTGGGACATTGCGGTTCGCAAACGTCACAATTGATGCATTCATCGGTAATCAGCAGAGCCATAGTCTTTCCGGCGCTTTTGTTTATACACAACAACAGTTTACGCCAACGCGTCAATTATTACCTGAAAACAGGCGTGGACAGCAGGGTTAATCGGATTCCCGCTATTTTGTAATATTTGCGCCTGTATCTTCAGCTAAGAGGCGCTTATTCCTTGTCTTTGGGGCTCTCGGCCTGTGCCTGACGGGCAGCCAGTCTTGCGCGGGATTTTTCCTGCAGCCAGCGTTCCACAGAGGGGAACACAAATTTACCCACATCGCCGCCAAGCAGGGCAATTTCCCGTACAAACGTACCGGAAATGAACTGATACTGGTCGGATGGCGTCATAAACAGGGTTTCGACGTCAGGTAGCAGATGTCGGTTCATGCCTGCCATCTGGAATTCATATTCGAAATCAGAAACGGCACGCAGGCCGCGCACAATAATGCGGGCATCTTCCTGGCGCACGAAGTCCTTGAGGAGGCCGCCAAAGCTTTTGACGCTCACATTTGGATAATGGCCCAGGACTTCTCCCGCGATCTGCAGGCGCTCTTCTATGGTGAATAGCGGATTTTTTCCGGCACTGACGGCAACACCGACAACGACGTGATCAAACAGGCTGGCTGCGCGCCGAACCAGATCCTCGTGGCCACGGGTTAGAGGATCAAATGTCCCTGGATATACAGCAGTGATCATCATTT
>JAFAGQ010000034.1 GCA_023422555.1 Pseudomonadota bacterium | reverse complement strand
TTTCGATGATTGACGATACAAACGCAGCAAACGTTGGTGCGGACCAGCCGGTTTCCGGAGAACGTTCTGTATGGATAAAATCCAGTCCGTAAAACGGATGTTGCGTGTTTTCGATACGACCATACATATGCACGCCACAACCACTGCATGCATGCCGCTGGATGGCGGCAGATTCGTCAACCACCTTCAGTTTGTTTTCATTGGCTGTTACCTGCACCGCCTCTTTAGGCACAACGGCTACCTGGGAGAACAGTGCACCGGCCGGACGCCAACATTTGGAACAACCACAAAGGTGATTATGAGCAGACTGCGAATTGACAGTGACTTCTACCCGATCTGTTTCGCAATCACATACCAGCTTGCCACCGGTAAAATTATTGTCTGTTTTTGCCTGAACGCCATTGTTAACGGCTGGATGGATATTGTAACTCATATGTGTCTCCCGTATGGTTTGGAATAGTGCCGACTGAGCTGACCTGCGATCATTCATTTGTGATTGGAGTCCACAAATACACGCCCGGTAACTCTGACATAAGCCTACTTAAGCAACATCCATGCCAGACACCTAAAAAGAGGCTAAAGGTGCGACGTTATCCTATCTGCGCTGTGAAGTTCAGCGTTCAACGACATCACAGTCACCATTGACAACAGTGATTCATCTAAAGGCTGTTCAGAATACGATACAGGCTGTGCCATTTACCCGACTGACGTCCGGATCCCGTTACACCTGAGTCAGACACCAGACGCGGAAATTCCCTGTTCGGCTATTGATGCCAGTGTTTCAGACAACGCCTGACGGATGAGCGGATCCGATGTAGTATGGGTGCCCCCTTCTACCCAGCGGATCTGCGCGTTCGCGAGTTCCCGAGCTGCCATGCTGGCATTGGCCGGCGGGCAGATCCAGTCGTGCGTCCCGTGGATCAGCGTGGTAGCGCAACGAACCCGACGCAGTTCGGACGCCAGAACCGACAAATCTCTCACTCCCAGATGTTGCAGATAATGGGCCTGTATCCGAAACTTGGAAATTCGCCTTTTGACCGCCTGTTCTGTCTGTTCTGTCTGTTCTGTCTGTTCTGTCTGTTCTGCCTGTTCTGTCTGTTCTGCCTGTTCTGCCTGTTCTGTCTGTTCCGTCTTTCTAACATTTACCTTTTCTCTCTGGCTCCGCTGCATCATGACGTTTGTAATTGCGTCCTCATATCGTCCCCAGCTTGTAGCTGTTTGCGCGATCTGTGACGTGTCATTGCCCAGCAGCCGCGTAGCAAGGGTGAGAAATACATTTTCTTTTTCTCTGTCACTCATGTCTTCAGTCAGGTTATCCCATGCTTGCGGAACCAGCGCGCGCAAATGCTGAAAAAACCAATCCATCTGGAGTCTGGATGGAAGAAACACACCGCGAAGCACCAAATGTCGTACAGCCACTCCATGCCTGGCTGCATATGCCAGCCCCAGATAGCCCCCCCACGATCCACCCACAACAACCCAGCTGTCTATTCGAAGCGACGATCGAAGGCACTCAATATCGCCAATCAGATCATCAGGCAAATTGTTCTCCAGTCTACCCAAAGGACGACTTTTGCCGCATCCGCGCTGATCAAAGAGCACCACGCGCCAGCGAGCAAGGTTAAACCACTTCAGCATGGAAACATCGCTTCGGCTGCCGGGTCCGCCGTGAAGTACGATAGCTGCCGGCGCTTTTGGATTACCAAATTCAGCATAATAAATTTCATGCCCGCCGGACGTAGCAAGATGCCCTTGGGAAAAAGGTGAATTCATATAACCGCACTCCATATCGCACCCTTCTGCAAATTGCCGAATTATCGCAAAATATGACAGTTGCGATATTCGCGAAATTTTATAACCGGCAATTTTTTGCAGATTAAGGCGCCTTGACAATTATGCGTGTCATGCTACCATTAATTGGACTGCAGCTCGTTTCACAGTCACACAAGGCAGCATCACTTTTGCAATAACAGTGGGAACGATCATGTTATTTGTCTGCTCGTGGCAGATATGATTTTTCTTGCCGTTCACAATCCTCACCCTCAAAGGAGACATCGATGAAATGGACAACCCCCGAGTTTTGCGATCTGCGTTTTGGCTTTGAAATCACCATGTACATTGCCAACCGCTAATCTGCTTTCCAACGTTTGGATATATGGCGGCGCTGGCAATAACCAGCGCCGTTTTACGTGCAACTTATGAAAATTCTTGTACTCGGATCAGCGGCAGGTGGCGGTTTTCCGCAATGGAACTGTAATTGCGCAAACTGTGCTGGCATACGCAATCAGACAATTCGCGCGATTCCCCGCACACAATCTTCCATTGCCATTTCATCGGACGGAGTACAATGGCTGCTCATCAACGCCTCACCCGACATCCTTAAACAGATTCAATCGAATCCGGCACTGCAGCCGGCACGAGCCATTCGCGATACCGGTATTGCATCTGTGTTACTGATGGATGCGCAGATTGACCACATCACAGGGCTGCTCATGCTGCGTGAAAGTGGCAGGCCCATTCCACTTTACTGCACAGAGCCGGTCTGGAACGATTTGAACACCGGACTGCCACTGGCACGCGTGCTATCTCATTATTGTGGTCTGGAGCACAGACCCATCGCTGTCGCCGCTGACGCATTCAGTTCTGCCTTCCAACTGCCCGAACTGCCCGATATCTCGATCACCCCGTTTCCACTGTCAAGCAAGGCGCCGCCCTACTCTCCCAATCGACAGAACCCGCAGACCGGTGACAATATCGGACTGCTGATTACAAATGAATTGACAGGAAAAAGCCTATTCTATGCGCCGGGCCTGGGCCGGATAGAGCCCCTGGTACTTGAAGCCATGCAGCGTGCAGACTGTGTGCTGGTCGACGGCACGGTGTGGACAGAAGATGAAATGATCCGGCTCGGGCTCTCAAAGAAAACCGCGGGTGAGATGGGGCACCTGCCCCAAAGCGGACCCGACGGCATGATCAGCGTGCTTGATTCCTTAAGTCATGACAAACGCAAAATTCTTATTCATATTAACAACAGCAATCCGATACTGAATCAGGATTCAGAAGAGGCCGCTGTTTTACAGAGACACAACATAGAGATCGCCGTTGATGGCATGGAGATAACATTGTGAGCATCACCCTTTCAGATCTGGCCGTTTATAACCAGAGGCAGACAGACCCTCAGGCATGGGATCGTAAAGAATTCGAACGGCAGCTTCGTGCCAAGGGCGAGGGATATCACATTCATCATCCGTTCAATATCCGGATGAACAGCGGCCAGCTTTCCAGGGAAGAAATCCAGTACTGGGTCGCCAACCGGTTTTATTATCAAAACAATATTCCTTTGAAAGATGGCGCCGTACTTTCAAACTGCCCCGATAGGGAAACGCGCAGACGTTGGGTCCTGCGAATTCTTGATCACGATGGCTTTGGCGACAATGAAGGCGGCATCGAAGCCTGGACGCGATTGGGAGAAGCGGTTGGCATCAGTCGAGACGATCTCTGGTCGTTAAAGTTTGTCGTTCCTGGTGTCCGGTTTGCTGTGGATGCCTATGTCAACTTTGCCCGCCAGGCGCCCTGGCAGGAAGCCGTATGTTCTTCACTGACGGAAATGTTTGCGCCAAAAATCCACAAGGACAGACTTGCCAACTGGCCTTCTCAATATCAATGGATTGAGCCGCAAGGACTGGACTATTTCCGCAGCCGCATCTCTCTGGCAGAGCGGGATGTTGAGCATGGCCTGGAAGTGACGCTGGATTATTTCACTACACGACAACAGCAGGCTCGCGCGCTGGAGATCCTTCAGTTCAAGCTCGATATTCTCTGGGCGATGCTGGACGCTATCGAGAAGGCCTGTGCGCTGTTGCATGAGTCCGGTACTAATCACAAATCCGATAAAACAAATGAGAAAAGTCATGCATGAATTACCCGAGCAGCCCCTATTGTCGCGCCTGTTCAGGCTTCAGTTCGAGAAGGCGCAGAACGCGTATGTACTGCTTTACCCTGAAGGCATGGTCAAACTAAACGATAGCGCTGCGCAGATTCTATTGCGTTGCGACGGCAAGCAGACTGTCCCTGAAATCGTTTCAGATCTGGAGCACGCCTTCGAAACATCAGGGTTGCAGAAAGACGTGGAGGCATTTTTGCAGGCAGCCCAGGAGCGTGGCTGGATCAAATAGCGGTAAATATGGGATGCCATTATGGATTCGTTCCAAAACAGACAGGAAACAGTAACGACCACCATTGCGCCACCGCTTTGGCTTCTCGCGGAGCTGACCTATCGCTGCCCTCTGCATTGTGTGTTCTGTTATAACCCGGTTGACTACGCCAGCAATAAGAATGAACTGACCACCGAAGAATGGATCAGTGTTATGCAACAGGCCCGTGAGATGGGCGCCGCACAACTGGGTTTCTCCGGCGGTGAACCTCTGCTGCGTGATGACCTGGAGATATTGATTGCCGAAGGGCGACGGCTGGGTTTTTACACCAACCTCATCACATCCGGCGTGGGCTTAAAGCGGGAACGCCTTGAAGCGTTCCGCGATGCGGGCCTGGACCATATACAGTTGTCATTTCAGGATTCGACCAGAGAGATGAACGACTTTCTCTCCCATACCAAAACGTTTGATCTGAAATCACGCGTTGCCGGCATGATCCGTGAATTTGAGTATCCGACGGTGCTAAACGTCGTGCTGCATCGATATAACCTGGATCATATAGAACTCATTATTGAAATGGCCGACAAGATGGGCGTGGAATACCTGGAACTGGCCAATACTCAATATTATGGCTGGGGCCTGATCAATCGCGATCAACTGCTGCCTGACAAGGCACAACTGCAGCGCGCCGAAGAAGCTGTAAATCGATATCGTGAAAAAGTCGGCACCCGGATGCGCATACTGTTTGTCGTTCCGGATTATTTTGAAAACCGACCCAAGGCCTGCATGAATGGCTGGGGCTCGGTTTTTCTGGCGGTCTCTGCAGACGGACTGGCCCTCCCCTGCCATGCTGCCAAAACCATACCGGATATGCAATTTCCGCAAGTGACAGAGACCACCCTGCACGATATCTGGTATCACAGCGATGCCTTTAACCGATTCCGCGGCGACGACTGGATGGCAGAACCCTGTCGGAGCTGCCCCGAGAAGACACGCGACTTCGGTGGCTGCCGCTGTCAGGCGCTGGCATTGACCGGCGATGCAAAAAATACCGATCCGGTCTGCGATAAATCTCCCCATCATCACGTCATCACAGACCTGATCAATCGCAAACCGTCGCCTGCCATTCAGGAGGCACCATTGGTGTTTCGGAACGACACCAATTCGCTGGCGTTTTCAGAGAATCCGGGAGTACCGGCAATCGTTACACCTGAATTAAAACCACGCGACAAATTGTCACAATCCTAGGGAAAACGTGACAGGAACAATAATACACATGTTATACAATCAAAGAGGGAGATATATGGATATTCCATCTATGATGGAATCCTGAAAATTCATGAAACTGAAATAAGAATATGTCAGTTGTGATTGCGTCAAGTCACCACAGCATCTGAATACCACAAAAGAAAAGTTCACAGCAGAACGACAGTGGTAGAGACAATTTAATGACAAATAATTGGTGTACACAGCAGGAGGAAGCATGTACTCGGTGGAGGTCAGTAATCATATCAAGCGGATCAATCAGATCGTGCATCATGGCATCATGGTCCCGGATGTCGATCCCGCCGTTGCGCAGTCATGGAGTCGTTGCGTCAACAGCTACGGACTGGATCCGGAAAGCAGACGTCTGCCTTCGGTTCTGACCCACGCCGAGAGACTGGAACGCACAGAGCAGAAGCGAGTCCTCATTAATGAGGCCAAGCACGAAATGAATATTCTGTACCAGCAGCTGGCCGATCCGGAACTGGCTGTTGTCCTTGTCGATACTGAAGGCTGCATATTGCACATGGTAGCTTCGGATCATATAGAAGACGATCTTTCTGCGCTGGGTTTAAGGCCCGGTGCCATCTGGAGTGAAGAAGAAGTCGGTACCAACGGTATGGGTACCTGTCTGATCGTGGGTGAGCCGATTGCTATTCGCCAGACCGACCACTTCCTTTACAAACACATTCTTCTGACATGCTCCGCTGTTCCCGTCATGGATCACACCGGCAAAATGGTTGCCGTGCTTGACGTTACCAGTCGCTCATCTTTACTGCAGCAGCACTCGCTGGTACTGATCGGCATGACCGCGCGCATGATCGAAAATCGCCTGTTGACGGTGAACTGCAAACATGCTCATCCCGTTCATTTTCACAGTCGTCCTGAAAGTATCAATACAGTCCATGACGGTAAATTGATGGTTGATGAGGATGGTACTATTGTTGCCGCCAATCAGAATGCACTTTTCCAGCTGGGTTTTCCCAGCATGGCTGAACTGCATCGCTATCGTTTTGAAGAAATATTTCAGTCGACATTGCAGGCACTGCTTCAACGCAGCATGCAGAGTTCCTTCCATGCAGTACCCATCTATCGCGCAGGTGCTTCGAGCCGATTCTTTGCCATTGCGCAGTTGCCGCCTGAGAGTTCATCACAGACACAATATCCCGGGACGCATTCGGGTTCTCCTATGCTCGCCTCGCGGGACAGAACCAAGGACAATATCAACTCATCGCTCAAGCCTGGCAAACAGATTGACAGTACCGCAGTTGAGCTGGGCGACAAAGCCTTGCGTGAACAATTTCAGCTCGCGCAACGAGTGGTCAGTAAAGGCGTGCCAGTGCTGCTCTATGGCGAAACCGGTTCCGGCAAAGAGGTGCTGGCGCGTGCCGTTCATGATCGCAGTCCTCGACACGATGGCCCGTTCGTAGCAGTCAACTGCGCCTCTCTGCCAGAGAGCCTGATCGAGAGTGAACTTTTCGGCTACCGCGCCGGTGCGTTTACCGGTGCCCAGCGTCAGGGGCGCAGCGGTAAAATCCTGCAGGCCCACGGCGGCACTCTGCTTCTGGACGAAATTGGCGATATGCCTTTATCACTGCAGGCGCGCCTGCTCAGAGTACTGGATGAACGCAAGGTGACTCCGCTAGGAGCAGAAGCGTCTGTGGATGTTGATATTCAACTGATCAGTGCCAGTCACCGAAATCTGACAGAGCTTGTCGCTCGCGGTGAATTCCGCGAGGATCTCTATTACCGCCTGAATGGCGTGGAGATCAGTGTGCCCCCGTTGCGGGATCGCGAAGATAAACGTCAGCTCATTGATGCCATTCTAAGGGAAGAAGCCGGCAGACAGGTCGAACCCACGGAAGAGGTCATGAGCGTGCTGATGCAATATGCCTGGCCAGGCAATCTTAGACAGATGCGGCATGTGCTCAGAACCATGGCTGTCCTGGCAGACGGGGACGTTATTGGACTGCAGCATTTGCGCGGACCGCTGACTCAGTCCGGGCAGTCTTGTAACCCGTCTGATGAGCGGTTAGCAGGCAGTTCGGAGCCAATTGCATCCGGGGAAGACCACGAACCCGTGAACCCCTTGCAGGAAAGCGAACGCATTACTCTGATACAGCTACTGGAGGACCATCGCTGGAATATCAGTGATGTGGCGCGCACATTGGGCGTGAGCCGCAATACCCTGTATCGTAAGCTGCACAGACACAACATCACCCTGTCAACCCAGGGAAACCCCAGTTAACGTTCAAACGCAGTACAATCAATTTGCTGTACCGCAACACCGGCGCGCAACGCCGGTGTTTTTGTTTTTGAGCACTTTTTACAAGGAATTTCACGATGCAGGCCATTGCCCGCTTCAGCCAGTTCGTTGGCAAAACATTTGTCATATGGGTATTGCTGTTTGCAGTCCTCGCCTTTTTCTATCCCGCAAGCTACGCCTGGCTGGGTAAATACATTGTGCCCTTGCTCGGCATCATTATGTTCGGCATGGGTCTGACCATCTCGAAGAAAGACTTTGCCGAGGTTTTCAAGCGTCCTGGCACCGTGGCCATTGGCGTCCTGGGCCAGTTCATTATCATGCCTGGCCTGGCCTGGCTGCTTGCAACCGGATTGAATTTGAGCCCTGAAGTGGCAGTAGGTGTCATTCTTGTGGGCTGCTGCCCTGGCGGCACCGCCTCCAATGTGATGACCTTCCTGGCCCGCGGTGATGTGGCGCTGTCGGTTGCTATTACCTCGGTGACCACGTTGCTCGCGCCAATCGTGACGCCAGCCCTTATCTACCTGATGGCCAGTCAGTGGCTGGATGTAAGCGCCGCTGCGATGTTCTGGTCGATTGTGCAGGTCGTGATTCTGCCTATCGTACTGGGTCTGATCGTGCAAATGATTCTGAAAGAAAAAGTACAGGCCGGTGTCGCCGTCCTTCCCCTGGTTTCCGTGGTTGCCATTGTGGCCATCGTTGCCGCCGTCGTCGCTGGCAACCAGCAGAAAATTGCCACCAGTGGACTGGAAATTTTTGCTGTGGTCATGCTGCATAACGGATTGGGACTGCTGCTTGGCTACTGGCTGGCAAAGCTCTCAGGCCTGAGTGTCGCGCAGCGCAAAACGCTGTCGATTGAAGTTGGCATGCAAAACTCGGGGCTCGGCGCCGCACTGGCCACCGCACACTTCTCCCCTGCTGCTGCCGTTCCCAGCGCGATCTTCAGCGTCTGGCACAATATCACCGGCCCATTGGTGGCAACGCTCTTTCAGCGTTTCAAAAATGACGATGACACGCACGCCGACTCCTCGCAAGCGTGACGGAAGCAGGCGCAACACGACACTGATCCGTTAAACAACAAGCCGGAAAGCACGTCTTTCCGGCACTCCTATTTTCACCGCAAGCCGCAATTCACAATCGCATTTCCAGCAAACTATCTCGCGTCTTTTCTGCGCAAATATTTCAGATGTCCTCAATCAGCCGTTTGCCCAGCACCAGTACATCAGATGCTTCGTAACCCATTGCCTGATAGAACGCAGAGACCGCATGATTGTCGCGACGGATCATCAGCTGGATCTTGGGACAGCCCAGCGCCAGCAATCTATCCTCAGACTCGAGCACCAGCGTCTTACCGATACCCTGCGACTGATAATCTGGCAGGACAGCAAGATAATAAATCCAGCCGCGATGTCCGTCGTATCCGGCCATGACAGAGCCGACAATGTTTTCTGCATGCACTGCGAGCAAAAACAGCGCGGGCGCCTCATCCAGCTTTCGTTGAATGTCCTTTCGCGGGTCATTCCAGGGTCGTGTCAGACCACAGGTTTGCCAGAGTGAGATGGTGGAGTCCATATCGTCAATATGGAAAGGTCTGATGGCAATTTGCATGATGATGTTCCGATTACCAGCTGATATTTTCTGGAATCGAAAGCATATCATAGTGCCGATACATTCATTCAGGCGAACTGTTCACGAAACCTGACGTGTACTGCAAGAGTACTCGCGCAGCAAATCTGACGTGCACCGCGAATGAAGCGTGGAAAAACCACGGACTATGAGAACTTGCGACATCGCCTGCTATCGCAATGGTTCAGCGAAATTACCAGCGAAAACGGCTCGGATCTTTCCATTCACTGGCCAGGCCGATCGGGACCGATCGCGTCGACGAAATTCTCAACTGTCGAAACAGCGCAAGAGATGCGCGTTCAAAATCGAAAGAACGATTCACGATTCGTGTTGTGATACGTTGAGATTTGTTCAAAGCCGCCACGGTTCCTCTCCTGGTGCCTGTTTCGTAGAGCCAATATAGCACCGCAAGCCTCAGCGCATCAAGCATAACAGCACTAAAAAAATAGTCTTTTTTTTCATATCTATATGCGCAGATTTCGATCTCTTTTTATGCAGCACAACGATCTGGACGCGGCAGAAAAATCGCGTAGTGTCAGTTAGATATGACGCCTCGCAGCAGAAATTCACGAAGAGCCGCAGTAAGACTGAACACAATGCAAGCGCACTCGCAAGATAATGGGAAGAAATCCAGGTGATGCAGGAAACACCATCACAAATGAAAAGCGGACAGAAGAGAAACTCGACTGTCCGCCTTGATCAGATGGCTGAAGATTCAGCCGTTATCAACACTTACTTGAACAGGTGCAGCGTCCATGGGAACACATATGCCATCAGCACCGTCAGCACGCCGACAAATGTGCAGAAGACAATACTGTGCTTTACGGTAAACCTGAACAACTCGGATTCGCGTCCGGTCAGACCTACCGCAGCACTTGCGACCGCAATGGACTGAGGCGAAATCATTTTACCGGTCACGCCACCCGTTGTATTGACGGCTACCAGCAGATGCGGGTCAACACCGATCTGATTGGCCGTATTCGCTTGCAGGGAACCAAACAGCGCGTTGGACGAGGTATCGGAACCAGTAAGGAATACGCCCAGCCATCCCAGGAATGGAGCAAAGAATGGGAAAGCAGCACCAGAGCTGGCCAGCACCAGGGCCAATGTGGTGGACAGTCCTGAATAGTTTGCCACAAACGCGAAGCCCAGAACCGCACCAATGGACAGAACCGGATAGCGCAGTTCGTAAAGCGTTTCACCAAACAGTTTGACGGCATCGGAAGGCTTCATCCTGAGGAAGAAAGCCGACAGAATGGCAGCCAGCAGAATGGACGTTCCTGTTGCACCCAGCAGGTCCAGCTTGAACATTGCCTCATAGGGCGTAGTCTGTGCCACAACAGGAGCTACCTTCCCAACTGCGTTATGAAGCAGTGGAACGGGGAAAGCGAATGTACCCACTGCCAGAACACTCTTGACGCTCTTGACGGTCCAGAGTGAAACGAAAATGGTCAGAAACACGAACGGCATCCACGCACGAATGATCTGACCGCCCGTGTATTTTGAACCGGCTGTTGAGGGATCGTAAGGACGCATACCATCAAAAGTAAAAACTTCTTTTGGATGCCAGACTTTCAGAAAGAGCGAAAGGCAAATAAGACTGACCAGCGCCGAGGTAATATCGGGCAGCTCAGGTCCCACAAAGTTTGACGTAAAGAACTGCGTCACGGCGAACGATACACCGCCAACCAGCACTGCCGGGAATGTCTGACGAATGCCACGCATGCCGTCCATCATGGCAACAAGCCAGAACGGAACGATGATAGACAGGATGGGCAACTGACGACCCGCAATCTGTCCGACGTGGAAGGGATCCAACCCTGACACGGTACCGGCAACGATAACGGGAATACCCATGGCACCGAAAGCCACAGGTGCCGTATTGGCGATCAGGCAAAGACCTGCCGCATACAGCGGATTGAAACCCAGACCGACAAGCAATGCGGCGGTAATGGCAACGGGAGCACCAAAGCCGGCGGCGCCTTCCAGGAACGCGCCAAAGCAAAAACCAACCAGCAGCATTTGCAAGCGCTGGTCAGCCGTCAATGACGTGACCGATGCACGGATAATTTCAAACTGACCCGTTTTCACTGTGATCTTGTACAGAAACACGGCAGTGATGATAATCCACGAAATGGGCCAGATGCCGTAAGCAAAGCCATAGATAGCGGAGGCAATCGCCAGGTTTGCAGGCATATGATAAGCAAAAATCGCCACAAGAATGGCGATCAGCAAGGTGAGTAGACCGGCAACATGTCCTTTTAGCTTAAGGACCGTGAGTGCCACGAAAAAGAAGGCTATTGGTAGAACCGCCAGTAAGGCAGTGTATAAAAGACTGCCCCCTACTGCCGTGTAATTCTGTAACCACATGGTTTGAAACTCCTGAGAAACAACCGCGCATATCATCAACGTTCTGCTGCTGCGCAACAAGCGGGAATACCCTAAGGGGCCTTGCAGCCAGCAACCATGCGGTTCTCAGAAAAATACTGCGTCACGTGAACCCGGTTAAATTACATATGTCAAAATGTTTTCCTGAATTATTCCTGAATTAATTGGATCTTAACGCAAGCCACGCGATGAGTAGCAAACGCACAAACGCACAAACACCAGGATTATTTCTGCTTGCCGTTTTCAAGATCAAGCTGGGTACGATATTTCGACAGATTCTTCTGCTCCTCTTTTTCAAGTCGCGGATAGTTCAGCTCCAGTGACTCCAGCGTTTGCAATACCGCGTCCGCCACGGCCAGTCGCGCATACGGCTTGTCGTTGCCTGGAATCACATACCACGGTCCGGCATCCGTGGATGTATTTTTTATCGTCTCTTCGTAGGCGTGCATGTATTCATCCCAGAATTTCCGTTCTTCCAGATCTGCACTTTCGAACTTCCAGTTTTTCTCCGGATTATCCAGCCGCTCCATAAATCGCTTTTTCTGTTCATCCAGAGAAATGTGCAAAAAGAATTTCAGCACGCGGGTGCCGTTGCGATCCAGATGTTTTTCAAAATCCCGGATATCTTCAAACCGCTCGTCCCATATGTTTTCAGTCAGGCAACTGGCTGGCAAATGCTGGCCGTCCAGGATGGTGGGATGCACACGAACCACCAGCGTCTCTTCATAATAGGATCGATTGAATACCCCGATATTTCCTCGCTGTGGCAGACAGCGCGTGGTTCGCCATAGAAAATCGTGACTCAGTTCCTCTTCACTGGGACGCTTGAACGAATAGACTTCGCAGCCTTGGGGATTCACGCCGGACAGAAGATTCTTGATGGTGGAGTCCTTACCTGCCGCATCCATCGCCTGAAAGATCAGAAGCAGCGACCATCGATTGTCTGCATAAAGGATATTCTGCAGATCGGAGATACGATCCACATACTTCTTCAATTGCTTTTCTGCATCCTTCTTGCCCGGCGCTTTGTCAGGGTCAGTACGACACTTCTTCAGACTGAAATTTTTGCCATCAGTGACTCGAAACTCTTTGGAAAAACCCGACTTGGGTAAATCTGCCATCTCTTGCTCCTGTTATCCTGAACCGGCGATTGCGCCTGTTCATTCTTAATGCGTTCACTCATTCTAACGTAGATGCGACTGTGAACAAGTTGCGCTGCTCAAATTGTGATCAGAAAACGAAAACACTTGTCATATCATCCACTTGGCGATGTTTTACAGAATTATTAAAATCCTATCCACATCATTCTCAACATATTCTGTTGATAATGCACGCTTCTGTTCACATCGGGATAAAGTTGTGGGTAAGATGTGGTCAAAGTGTGATTAAGTATTGAATAACCATGGCCACAATCATCAAGCTGTTATTTATTATTCTGATCTTATGGTGGGTTGGCCGATTTTTCAGCGCCACGCTCAACCGGCTCTGGCTGGGAACAGTTGGCGCTGCGATTCACTGGGTCACTCACAATGGCTCGCTGATGATGCGCATTGTCGCTATCGCCGCCCTGCTTCTGGGCGTGCTGATTATTTTTCAATGGCAATAGGATTTCAGGCGATCAGATCCAGGCGAAAAAAAACCGCGCCCGATTTACCGGAGCGCGGCTCATTTCTATTCCTGCACTGAATCAGGCATTTTCCCTTGCGGCACGTTTGCGTTCGTGCTCAAGCAGATAGCGTTTGCGCAGACGAATATTCTTCGGTGTCACTTCCACCAATTCATCTTCATCAATAAACTCAACGGCATATTCCAGGTTCAGTTTGATGGGTGGCACCAGGCGCACGGCTTCGTCAGTACCGGAAGCGCGAACGTTGGTCAGTTGCTTACCCTTGATCGGATTGACCACCAGGTCATTATCACGACTGTGAATGCCGATAATCATGCCTTCGTACAGGGCTTCACCGGGAGAAACGAACATGCGGCCACGATCCTGCAGTTTCCACAGGGCGTAAGCAACGGCATCGCCATTGTCCTGGCTGATCAGTACACCATTGCGACGCTCACCGATGCTGCCTTCGCGAACGGGTGCGTACTCATCAAAGATATGACTCATCAGACCGGTACCACGGGTCATTGACAGGAACTCGCTCTGAAAGCCGATCAGACCACGGGCAGGAATACGGTATTCCATACGCGTGCGTCCGCGTCCGTCAGACTGCATGTCCAGCAGCTCACCCTTGCGGCGTCCCAGCTCTTCCATGACGCCACCCTGATGGTCGTCTTCAACGTCCACAGTCAGCAGTTCCATGGGTTCGTGACGTACACCGTCAATTTCCTTGAAAACAACGCGTGGACGGGAAACGGCCAGTTCATAGCCTTCGCGACGCATATTTTCAAGCAGAATGGTCAGATGCAGTTCACCGCGGCCTGATACTTCAAACACGGTATCGTCACCGGTATCACGAACACGCAGAGCCACATTGGATTTCAGTTCCAGGTTCAGACGATCGCGAATCTGGCGACTGGTCACGAATTTACCTTCACGGCCAGCCAGCGGCGAGGTGTTAACCATGAAGTTCATGGTCAGCGTAGGCTCGTCGATCTTGAGCATGGGCAATGGCTCCGGATTGTTTGGATCACAGAGCGTGCAGCCAATCCCGATGTCTTCAATACCATTAATCAGCACAATGTCACCAGCCTCGGCGCTCTCTACCTGTTCGCGCTCCAGTCCCTTGAATTTGAGAACCTGATTAATACGGCCTTTGCTTTGCTCTCCGTCTTCGCCAAAACGCACGACGACTTCCTGACCGGGACGGATACGACCACGGTTGATACGGCCCACGCCGATCTTGCCAACATAGCTGTTGTAGTCAAGAGAGATGATCTGCAACTGCAGTGGACCATCTTTATCGTCATTACGTTCGGGCACGTACTTGAGGATTGCGTCAAACAGCGGACGCATATCACCTTCGCGTACATCATCAGTCAGACCAGCATAGCCGCTAAGACCGGACGCGTAAACGATAGGGAAATCAAGCTGCTCTTCTGTCGCGCCCAGTTTATCGAACAGATCGAACGTTGTGTCGATGACGAAGTCCGGACGGGCACCGGGCCTGTCGATCTTGTTGACAACCACAATCGGTTTCAGACCCAGGGCCAGTGCTTTCTTGGTCACAAAGCGAGTCTGAGGCATCGGGCCTTCAACGGCATCAACCAGCAGCAGTACACCATCCACCATAGACAGAACGCGTTCAACTTCGCCGCCAAAGTCAGCGTGTCCCGGGGTGTCGATGATGTTGATATGCGTATCGCCGTACTCTACCGCACAGTTTTTGGACAGAATCGTAATACCGCGTTCTTTCTCAATGTCGTTCGAGTCCATGACGCGTTCGGCAACCTGCTGGTTGTCGCGAAACGTACCGGACTGACGTAAAAGCTGATCGACCAGCGTGGTTTTACCATGGTCAACGTGCGCAATAATCGCAACGTTACGGAGCGCTCGGCTCATAATGTTTCTTCCTTTTGTCGTATATTGGACGGCAGCAGGCCGTCCGGTATTTCATTCAGAGGTATCAGGCGCGTCAGCCTGTTTTCCATTGGTTCCAGCTGGTCTATCGTGATCGAATTGTCCAGATTGAAAGG
>JAFAGQ010000024.1 GCA_023422555.1 Pseudomonadota bacterium | reverse complement strand
AAGAAGCCCCTGCAGAAGCAGAAATCATCAGTCATCAGCTCATGACGCGTGCCGGTATGATCCGCAAGCACGCCGGTGGTATCTATACTTATATGCCGCTGGCCCTGAAAACCCTGCGCAAGGTAGAGAATATCGTGCGCGAAGAAATGAATAACGCTGGCGCCATTGAGCTGCTCATGCCAGTGGTGCAGCCGGCGGAACTGTGGATGGAGTCGGGTCGCTGGGTGCAATACGGCCCCGAACTACTGCGCATCAAGGACAGGCATCAGCGCGATTTCGTGCTTCAGCCTACGTCCGAAGAGGTCATCACAGATATTGCCCGCAATGAGATTCACAGCTGGCGCCAGCTTCCCGTCAACTTCTATCACATCCAGACCAAATTCCGCGACGAACGCAGACCTCGCTTTGGCCTGATGCGCGGCCGCGAATTCACCATGAAGGACGCCTATTCCTTCGGTCGCGACGCTGACTCGGCTCAGGCCAGCTACGATGCCATGTACAACGCGTACATGAAGATTTTCTCGCGTCTGGGACTGACCTTCCGGGCCGTGGCGGCCGATACAGGGTCCATCGGTGGTGACCGCAGTCATGAATTCCAGGTCATTGCCGATACCGGTGAAGATCTGATCGTTTACAACCCCGACTCGCAGTATGCCGCCAATATTGAACTGGCCGATGCACCCTGCCTGGTCGAATCACGGGCCGCCCCTGCAGAAGAACTGCGCGAAACGCCCACGCCCGACGCCAGCAAGTGCGAACTGGTCGCCAAAATGCTGGGTGTAGGCATCGAGAAAACCGTCAAGGCGGTGGTTTTCATGACGACGCCCAAGGACGCCCCCGGCCAGCTGTGGATGCTGATGGTTCGCGGCGATCATGAAGTCAATGAAGTCAAGATCGGCAAACTGCCTGCATTCAAACAGGGTTACCGTCTGGCAACAGAAGAAGAAATCCTGGAATACTTCGGCTCCAAACCCGGTTATCTGGGTCCGGTTAAGCCGCTGAAAGAGATACATCTGCTGGCTGACCGCACGGTGGCAAATATGTCCGATTTCATTTGTGGTGCCAATCGCGAGGGCTATCACTATACCGGCGTCAACTGGGGACGCGATCTGCCCGAGCCCGAAGTCGCAGACCTGCGCAATGTGGTGGCAGGAGATCCGGCCACAGACGGCCCTGGCAAACTGGCCATTCAGCGCGGTATCGAGGTGGGACACGTGTTCTTCCTGGGCACCAAGTATTCAGAAGCGCTCAAAGCTACGTTCCTGAACGAACAGGGCAAACCCGAGCCGCTGCAGATGGGCTGCTATGGCATTGGTATCAGCCGGATTGTTGCCGCTGCCATCGAGCAGAATCATGACGACAAGGGGATTATCTGGCCAATGGCGATGGCTCCGTTTGAGGTGGTCATCTGCCCTATCGGCATGAACAAGAGCCAGGCGGTCCGTCAGCAGGCACAGGAACTCTACGACGCCCTGCGCGCAGAAGGTGTGGACGTCATTCTGGATGATCGCGACGTTCGCCCGGGCGTGATGTTTTCTGAATGGGAACTGATAGGTGTTCCAATTCGTATCACAATTGGCGATCGCGGCCTGAAAGATGGTATCGTTGAAGTGCAATCCCGCCAGTGGTCTGAAGGGAAGAAAGTGCCTGTTGCAGAAATGTTAACAAGCATCAAATCCCTTTATGGCGAACTGAAAAACACGTTATGATTTCGTGATTTTCCCGGGTATTTACACGTTCTGATTGTGCTCAAGGTCTGATTTGTTGGAAAATTCTTTTCATTTTCCCGTACGCGTTTATTACGAGGATACTGATGCGGGTGGCGTGGTGTTCTACGCCAATTACCTCAAGTTCTTTGAACGCGCACGAACCGAGTGGCTGCGTCATCTCGGGGTCAGTCAGACCGCACTGGCAGGCAGTGAGCGGCTTATTTTTATTGTCGTCGACACACATTTGCGATACCGGTCGCCTGCAAGGCTGGATGACCTGCTTGCCATTCGCAGCCGAATCACAAAAATGGGCGCCGCATCCGTCCATTTCGAACAGGTCGCAGAACGAGACGGCACCCGCCTGGTAGAAAGCAAGATCCAGGTTTGCTGTGTAAATGCGGACACATTTCGTCCCACACCCATTCCGAAACCAATCCGACAACTATTTCCTTTCGTGCAGGACTAGATTTTATGCAACCCACCACCCCCGAAGAGATGTCGATTATCTCGTTGATTGTCAACGCGAGCTTACCCGTACAGATCATTATGCTGATTCTGGTGATTATTTCAGTCCTGTCGTGGACGTATATCATCAGCAAGCGTATTTCGCTCAAGCGCGCACGCAATCAGACCCGGGACTTCGAGGATTCTTTCTGGAAAGGGGGCGATCTCACCACCCTGCACCAATCCATTTCCCAGAACAGTGAAGAACACGGCCCGCTGGCCCGCATCTTTGAATCCGGCATGGACGAGTTCCTCAAAGCACGTCGCAACGGCGTCAAGGAAACCAGCCTTCTGCTTGACGGTCCGCACCGTGCCATGCGTGCAACCTATCAGCGTGAACTGGACTCTCTGGACTCCAACCTGAACTTCCTGGCTTCTGCCGGTTCTGTCAGTCCTTATATTGGTCTGCTCGGTACCGTCTGGGGGATCATGCACTCCTTCATCGGCCTGTCCGGAACCGCACAGGCGACGCTTGCTGCTGTAGCCCCTGGTATTGCCGAAGCGCTGATTGCCACCGCGATTGGTCTGTTCGCTGCGATTCCTGCCGTTCTGGCCTATAACCATTTTTCGAATGATATTGACCAGCTGGCCAGCCGCTTTGACAGCTTTATTGACGAGTTTCTTAATATCTTGCAACGTCAGGTTCGCTAATGGCCAGAGCACAAAACCGCCGCGGCCGCGGTCGCCGCATGAAAAACGAGATGAACGTCGTGCCGTATATCGACGTGATGCTTGTGCTGCTGGTGATCTTCATGGTCACAGCGCCTATGATCACGCCGGGGCTGATCAATCTGCCATCGGTGGGACAGGCATCAGCCGTCCCTGCTACGCCGGTGGAAATTGAAATGTCCGAAAACGGCGAAATGAAGGTGCGCCAGCGTACGGCAGGCAAAAACTTCCAGACAATCGATAAAGCCAATCTGGTTGAAGAGGTCAAAGCCCTGGTGGAACCGGACAGCCCGGTTGTGATTGCGGCTGATGGCAAAGTGCCTTACGAGGAAGTCATGAAAGTCATGGACACGCTGCGCGGCAGTGGTCTGACGCGCCTTGGCCTGCTGGTTAATCAGAAAGCCGCTGACGGTAAAAAATAATCCGTCCTGCCCTACTCTTCCTGTCATTCAATCAACGACTAATTAATGAAGCACTTCGATAATCCTAACGAATTCTATGATGAAGGAGATAATCGCAAAGGCCTGATTGGCGCGATTATCCTTCATGCTTTGTTAGTGATCGGACTGATTGCCGGGCTTTTCCAGTCTACCGAAGCGCCTACTGGTCCTGTGCAGCTGGAGCTGTGGACCGAGGGTGAGAACCAGGTTCTGCAGCCACCTGCGCAGACACGCACGCCTGACCCGGCTGAAGAAGACACCCAGACCGACGAAGAAGAGGCCGCAGCGCCCCCACCTCCTCCATCCCGAGCAGCAGCCGCTGCCGCTGCGGCGGCTGCCGCCCAGCAGGCTCGCTCTCAGGAAACCACACCCACTGCCAGCGATCAGGAAGATCCTGATATTGCGCTGGAGAAGAAACGCAAGGAAGAGGCTCAGAAAAAAGCCAAGGAATTAGCCGACGCCAAAGCCAAAGCCCAGGAAGAAGCCAGGGAAGCGGCCAAGGCACGCGCTGAAGCCAAACGCAAGGCCGAACTCGAAGCCAAGGCAGAAGCTGAAGCCAAGGCCAAGGCAGACGCGCAGGCCAAGGCTGAAGCACAGGCAAAAGCCAAAGCTGAAGCCAAAGCTCGCGCAGATGCCAAAGCGAAAGCTGATGCCAAGGCGCGTGCCGAAGCAGAAGCTCGCGAAGAGGCAGAAGCCAAAGAAAAAGCAAAAGAAGAAGCGGCCGCCAAGGCCAAAGAAGCCGCAGAGGCAAAAGCCAAGGCAGCAGCAGAAGCGAAGGCAAAAGCCGCCGCCGAGGCCAAGGCAAAAGCGGCAGCAAAAGCCAAGGCCGACGCCAGAAAAGCGGCTGAAGCCAAGGCGAAAGCCGAATCCAAAGGCGATGCCCTGCGCGCAGCAATGCGTGGTGACGTCAACAGCACTGCCGGTATTCGCGGCGGACAGAGTGATCGCAATCAGGTTGGCGGCGGCGGTGGCAATTCCGGATATGCACGACGCGTTCAGCAGTGCGTGGAACCACGCCTCAGATTCAGCGGCAATCAGCGCCTGCAGGTTACCTATCGCGTAGATTTCAACAGCAGCTTTGTTCCCACAGGTGCAAAAATACTGGTGCGTTCCGGCAATCCGGCATTTGACCGTGCGGTTCAGGCAGCGCTGATGGAGTGCAAGCCCTTCCCCAAACCACCGGGCGGCGACTCCTACGTAACGGGACCCTATCGCTATATCCCGAACTGATGTCAGACAGACCTGACGGCAGACCGAAAAAACGTGAAACAGGATTTCCCCGCCATGCTCCGGCATGACGGGCTTTATTGATACACTGTCGTTATTACATTCTGCAAGGAGAACGCAGTCATGACTGCCTCATTGAATAAGGGAACTGCTGCCCTTCCCGTCCCTCGTGCGCAGCGCTTTATCGGCATTTTGATGACCTGCGTCCTCTTTCTGGCCGTGGTCTTTTATTCCAGCGCTCAGGCACAGGTTAACGTGGAACTGCGAGGCTCTGGTTCGGCCAACAAATTTCCTATCGTTGTGGCCAATTTTGAAGGCCCCAACGGTGCGGAAATTGCCAGCATCATTCGTGCCGACCTGACCCGTTCAGGCCAGTTCGAAGTCAAGGATAGCGGTGGCCTGACTGTAGGCGCCAGCGGCACACCAGACTGGGCTGCCATTACTCAGGCCGGCGGCACCACCGTGGCCTACGGCAGCGTCAACGGCAGTAGCGTAGACTATCGTCTGGCCGATGCAGCACAACAATCGCAACTGGACTCACAGAACATTTCTGAGGCACAAATGCGTCGTCTGGCACACCGTGTCGCTGATGCCATCTACGAAAAAACAACAGGTGTTCGTGGTATTTTTGCAACACGCATTGCCTACACAACAGGCCATCAATTGGTGGTTGCTGACGCCGACGGTGAAGGCCGAAAAGTGGTTGCCAGCTCCTCTTCTTCCCTCATTTCTCCAGCCTGGTCTCCCGATGGAACACGTCTGGCCTATGTGAGTTTTGAAGGCGGCAAACCCATTGTCTATGTACAGAATCTGAGTACCGGCGGACGCACGGTGGCAGCCAACTTCAAGGGCAACAACAGCGCCCCTGCGTGGTCTCCCAATGGAAGTCAGCTTGCCGTGGCCTTGAGTCAAGGGGGTATATCGCAGATTTATCTGGTTAGTGCAGGGGGCGGCAGCGGCCAGCAGCGCCTGACCAATTCTGCTGAAATTGACACCGAACCGTTCTTTTTTCCCAATGGCAGTGGCATCGTCTTTACCAGTGACCGGGGGGGTAGTGCACAGGTGTATCGCACCGGTTTAGGGGGTGGTGCAGCCAGTCGTCTGACCTTCAGTGGATCACAAAATGTTTCGCCAAAAATTTCACCAGATGGGGCAAAACTGGTATATTCTAGCTTACGAGGTGGGTCATACGTTATTGCCATAAGTAGTCTTGGCTCTGGATCTGATCAGGTACTTACTTCTGGCGGCAATGATCTTTCTCCAAGTTTCGCACCTAACGGAATGCAAGTGCTCTACGCAGCAGGTGGCGGTTTGGGTATCGTCAATGCTGACGGTTCATTCCAGGCCTCTATCCCCTCGTCTGGTAATGTGACTGGTGCGGCTTGGGGGCCGTTTACAAAATAAGTTTATTTTTGACTTTGATAAAGGAAATTACCATGGGTTCTCGCATTGCAAAAACACTTGCCATTGCTAGTTTGGCTGCCACACTGGCAGCGTGTAGCTCTACTCCTGTAGACGG
>JAFAGQ010000009.1 GCA_023422555.1 Pseudomonadota bacterium | reverse complement strand
CAATGATTTTTGGCATGCCCCAGGAAGTTCAGGACTCTCTGGCTGCAAACATCCCCTTCCCTTCACGACTGGGAACACCGCAGGATTATGCCCGGCTCGTTCAAAGCATTATCACAAACGAAATGATCAACGGAGAAACCATTCGACTCGACGGTGCCATCCGCCTCGCGCCGAAATAATTTAATTTCCGCTGTTGCTCACACACAGGCACGTGACGTTCGCCAAAAGCGTAATATTCACGTGCCTTGTTTTTTTCTGTCGAATCCATGAGCCTTTTACGGTCTGCTGCGGCCATTAGTGGCCTTACCCTGCTTTCAAGAATATCGGGTCTGGCCCGGGATATTCTGGTCGCCCGAACGTTTGGCGCCAGCCCGCTGACCGACGCATTCTGGGTGGCGTTTCGCATCCCGAATCTGTTGCGCCGACTATTCGCCGAGGGAGCTTTCTCCCAGGCTTTCGTGCCCATACTGGGTGAAGTTCGCAACAAGCACGACAATGATAAAGTCAGAGTCCTGCTTGATCACGTATTTATTGTGCTTCTGTATGCCCTGATGCTGATTACCGTGGCCGGCATTATTGCTGCGCCCTGGGTAGTCACTGCGATGGCTACGGGCATGTCGCATGCCTCAACAGATAGTGCGTTTGAATCAGCGGTCTGGATGACCCGGGTCATGTTCCCCTATATTCTGTGCATGTCCCTGGTTGCTTTCGCTTCGGCAGTGCTCAATACCTGGAGCCGCTTCACGATTCCGGCATTCACCCCCATCCTGCTGAATCTGTCCATGATTGCGGCCTGCGTAATGATGACAGGCATGTTTTCCACGCCGATTTATGCTCTCGCAGTAGGCGTGATGCTGGGTGGGGTTGCACAACTGCTGGTGCAATGGCTGGCGCTGGCCCGCCTCGGGCTGGTTCCCAGGCTATCCTTCAATATCAAACGAGCCTGGTCTGATCCGGTAGTGCGGCGAATTATCCGGCAGATGGGCCCGGCAACGCTTGGGGTCTCTGTTGCCCAGATCTCTATTCTGATCAATACCAATATCGCCACCTGGCTACCTGCCGGTAGCGTCACCTGGCTGTCTTTTGCTGATCGCCTGATGGAATTTCCGACCGCCCTGCTGGGAGTCGCATTGGGAACCGTATTGTTGCCCAGTCTGTCTGCCGCACATAGCAAAAAAGACACCGAAGCCTACAGTCATTTGCTGGATTGGGGACTTAAACTTGTACTTCTGCTGGGCGCTCCCGCTGCTCTGGGACTGGCGCTGGCCTCGGATGCGCTGGTGGCAACCCTGTTCAATTATGGCGCTTTTGATGCGAGCGATGTACATCAGACCCGACTCTCGGTCATGGCCTACGCAGTCGGTCTGATAGGTATTCTGGCAGTCAAAATTCTCGCTCCGGGGTTTTACGCCAGACAGGATATTCGCACGCCCGTAAAAATCGCCATTGGCGTGCTGATTTTTACCCAGGTGATGAATCTGATTTTTGTGCCTGTTATTCATCATGCCGGGCTGGCGCTCTCCATCGGACTGGGCGCAACGGCCAACGCCGGGCTGCTGCTGTCAGGCTTGCTGCGCCGTCATATCTATCAGCCCCGTGCCGGCTGGCTCAAATTTTTCCTGCGTCTGATACCTGCAGTACTGGCTCTGATCCTCTGGATTCTTTTCATACAACAATATATGGACTGGACCACACTCACGCCGGGCACTATCAACAGCTGGCTTCATGATTTACTTGCAGAAGCGCTGTCGGCGCACCTGGCTTTTACGCTGTCTCGTCTGCTCGCACTGCTGGTATTGCTGTTTTCCTGCGCCATCGTTTATTTTACCGCCCTCTTTCTTGCGGGATTCCGGCCCTCGGACTTCACCCGCAGGCGGCAGTAGCGTCATGTCGGACCGGCTGCTGTTGTCCAAACGGAACAATAGCGGCCATATGGCTGCGTAAACCGGTGTTTTTACAAGGAATTCTTGCATCATGAAAGCAATATGCTATACTACCAGACTTTGCTGAATTAACTTAATTAAAGAACTACCATGGCCAATACTGCACAAGCACGCAAACGTGCACGTCAATCCGTCGCTCGTAACAAACACAACTCCAGCCTGCGTTCACTGCTGCGCACATCTATCAAGCGCGTACGCCAGGCTGTTGAAGCCGGCGACCAGGCTCAGGCGAATGAAGTGTTTGCGAAAGCAACCAGTGTTATCGATCGCGTAGCTGACAAAAAAATCATCCACAAAAACAAAGCTGCCCGTCATAAAAGCCGTCTGTCTGCTGCTATCCGCGCAATCGGCGCCTGATAAACTGCTGCATAAGAGTCAGCTGAATATAACTTTGCTGAATACGCCTGTTTAACACTTTTAATCAGGCTCAGCACTGCGTTATTTGTGGCAGATTTGTGGCAGGTTAGCAGCTACGTCATCGACGTGGTCTCCTAACCAGCACCAGCCTCACGGCCCCTACGGTTTGCGTCAATGGTAATCACAAAGCGTGGCTTAAATGCCGCGCTTTGTGTTTTGTCGTTTCCGCTGAAAACGTAACCGGCGCTCTACCCGCCCAACGATGATAAAAAGATGTTGACATCCTCCCCTCCCTAAAGGAAGGGGATTCCTACTGCCTTAACCGGTGAGGGCAAGTGCTTCGGTGGGTTCCTGTTTCACAGAGGCCGCACAAGAACCAACCGCATTCTTATGTCTGACTA
>JAFAGQ010000396.1 GCA_023422555.1 Pseudomonadota bacterium | reverse complement strand
ATGTAATATTACGATATTGATTTCAATAAACAGAATTATCCATGGAACAGTCATCTGCCAGCGCACAGGGCGTGCTCACCAAGGGTCTGGGAATTTTGCGTCTGCTGAGCGATGCGGGCTCGCAAGGTCTGCGCGTGACCGATATTGCCCGACAGCTCGAACTCTCGCAGGCAACGGTACACCGTCTGTTGCAGACGCTTATCACCGAAGGGTTTGTACAGCAGCGCCAGGGAAGCAAGTCGTACGCATTGACCCTGGAGCTGTTCTCATTGGTGGCCCGTGCGCACCACAAGGAATCGTCCCTGCGCAGTATCTGTCGCGGTTCCATTCTTAAGATCGTGGGAACCTTGCAGGATTCAGCATTTGTGCTGCTGCGGGATCGATATGATGTCGTGTGCATCGACAAGATGGAAGGCAGCTATATTACCCAGTCGCTAACCGGTGGTATTGGCGGCCGCATTCCTATCGGATTGGGTCAGGGCAGCATTGCCATTCTGGCGGCACTGCCAAAGAGCGAGCAGGACGCCATTGTGGCCTTCAATATCCCGCGCTTTTATCAGGAAGACGGCATCGATGAGCCCTATTTGCGCGCCAGAATTGCAGAAGCGCAGGATTGCGGTTACGTGCTCAATACAGGTCCTGGCAAGCTTTTGGGAATTGGCGGTATTGCAGTTGCATTCACCGATACCTCTGGCTATCCGGTAGGTGCGATTGGCCTGAGCGTGCTCACGGAAAGGCTCACGCCCGAAAGACTACCGTTTATCGTGGAGTGTCTGAAACGCGAAGCGCAGGCCATCAGCCAAAGCCTGAACCCGTTCGATCCTGCACTGGGAACGCCGCACCTGGCCTTAACCAATTGATGGCGCGCCGCGCCCTGCTCTTTATCTCTCGGCGCTGGCCTTGAATCCCTGATAGAAAATGGCGCTGCGAACTCCCAGGGCACGCAAGGGCTCGGGCGGCAACCAGGACGGGCCACCCAGTCCCAGAACCGCAGTCAATTCGTCTGAAGATCGATTCAGCATCAGCTCTGCCAGCAAGCGACCGTTGACGGTCCCCCGCAATACGCCGGACCCGTTACAGCCCAGCGAACCATAAATGCCATCGGCAAGCCTGCCAAAAAAGATGCCGCCATTACGCGTCAGCCCTGTTGTTCCGCCCCAGACATATTCAAACTCATGCGAGTCCATCTGCGGAAAACGACGCTTGTAATAATTCATAAGCATGCTGGTGTAGGCCGCGGCACCGCGCTCCGATTCATAGGAGTAGGCGCTGCGTACCATAAAGCGATTGCCCGAGACTTTGCGCAAGGTGGTGCCCAGCCTGTGCGCGGGCAACAGCCCCCATTGTCTGGCCGGACCCAATTGGGCCGCCTGTTCATCTGACAGCGCTGGTGTCAGACCCGCGTAGGTGTAGATGGCAATAATACGGTCTTTCAGGAAACCCAGTTTTCGCGCAAAGGCGTTATTGGCAATGACCAGCTGACCAGCGGAAAAATTTCCTTTGCTGGTGGTGATCGTAAATTTTCCCGGCGCACCGCTGATCCGCTGTGCAAACGTTTCTTCAAGCAGCGTCACGTTTTCAGGCAGCGTATCGGCCAGACCACGGTGCATGGCAGCCGGCTGAATAAAGACATTATTTCGGGTGTAATAACCAAAATCGTAATAGCGGGTACCAATGCGCCCTTGCAGCTGATCCTGGGTCAGGATTTCACTATCGATGCCCAGCCGTTTGTTTTTCTCTATGCCGGACAGAAGCGATGCTTTGCCACCCGGTGTGGCGGACGCATTGTATTTGCCGCTGTTTTCATCCCAGTCGCAATCAATCCGGTTATGCTGCAGCGTTTCTTTCAGCCACTGCAGTCCCTGTTCGTATACCTGGATTTGCGAGCGACCCAGCAAATCGTCTTTCGCCGGATCCTTGACGATCCCCGAACGCGGAAAGGTCGACATGAAGCCCGAGTTGCGGCTTGATGAACCTTCACCGATGACACTGCCTTCCAGCACCAGCACCGATTTTTCCGGCGCCAGTTCTCCGAGTCGACGCGCTGCCGACAGACCTGTAAAACCGCCCCCTATGACCACATAATCAAACGTTCTGCTGCCTGGTGGTTCGGTATTTGCAGTTCGCGCAGGCAACAGGGCATTCCAGCCGGAACGATTGCTGTAATGCGGTAAGTAAGGAGTTTTCACGAGAATGGACTTGAAGACAGTTGAACCAAAATAGCCTTCCATCATAAAAGGCCGACAGTAATTTTCAATGCTTTTGATGGAACCGATGCGAAACAGCGGCAAATATGTAATTTATCCGCAACACGAATGTCATTTTGCCGGTCTGTTATCGCGATTTTATTATTGCGACTTTGCTACCGTGATTTGCGTATCGTGATTTTATTATCGCGGTCTGGTTATCGCGGCATTCGTATCGTGGCTTTGTTATCGCGGCATTATTCTTATCGCTTATCGCGATTTATTCCACCGGCCTGCTATTTCACGACCCGCGCTCGGAACTCTATTTCACCGCAATATGCACTTTGACTTCAATCGCGGTTTCTTCACGGCCGTGATATTCCTCAAAGTCTGCCGAGAACGCGCGTTCAAACGCAATGTCATCGCGCTTGAAATACTCCCAGATATCCAGCCATACACGGATGACGGTTTCCGGCATTTTGCCTTTACCGGTAAAGACCAGGTAGCGGCCGGCGGGAACCGTGACATCCACCAGCGGCAAGGGGCATTTTTCGGGTCTGCGCGCTGCGCCTGCCGTGACGATATATTCACCGTTCTGGTCCGATTCATAGCCGGCATAGATCCCATAAACCGGTTCGTCTGCGGCCAATTCCGGAACGAGTTCGGTGTAGACATCGTGCCATAGCAGCGGCAGTCTTGCGGTGGTCAGGTTCTCTTCTGCCGCATTGCTGGTGCGCGTCTGAATACCAAATACATGAAATGAGGGCAGGTCTATGGGTTGCATCTGGTACCTTGTGAGAAGCCCGCCGCCAAATGCCCGCGCGGCGAGGTTCAGTGAGAAATATCAGTCTTGATATTCGGCCTTGATATTTAGCCTTGAATATCAGCCCTGGCGTGCAGAGGCGATTTTCTTGTCTGTGTTGTACTGACTAAGGGCGTAAACGGCCCACAGAGCGGCGGGCAGCCAGCCGATCAGGGTGACTTGCAGGATAAGGCAAATAATGCCGGCTAGGGGGCGTCCGATGGTAAAAAATACGACAAAAGGCAGAAAAATGGCCAGAAGCAGTCTCATATGTGTTCCCGTAATACGATGCAGTTATTATAAACGCGTTACAGGGTGGTAGATGGCGACAAATCGCGTAATATCAACTCTCAGACAGGGAAAAAATTCAATCTGTCCCGATTCACGTCAGTGACAAATTCGCTTTGGGTACTGAAACGCTTTGGTCACTGAATCGCCTTGGCCACTGAATCGCCTTGGCCACTGAATCGCTTATGTCATGGATTCGCTTTAGTCACGGCATCGCTTCAATCACACAGTCGCATCAATCATAGAATCACATTAATCATAGAATCACATTAATCATATTAAGGATCGCATATGTCACCTCAGGATATTCTTGATTTCTGGTTTGTGGAAACACCCCCCGAAAACTGGTTTACCAGCGATCCGCAATTTGATGGGACCATTAAAGAGAGATTTACCGAAGTCTGGGAACAGGCTCGCCGGGCGGAGCTCAGCGGCTGGCGTGGCACAATCAAGGGTCGCCTGGCGGAGATAATTGTGCTGGACCAGTTCTCGCGCAATATCGCCCGCGGTACGCCAGAGGCTTTCGCGCAGGACAATATGGCGCTTGTGTTATCACAGGAGGCATCCCGTACACCGGAGTTCGAGGAACTGACGCAGCAGGAATACAATTTTCTGCTGATGCCGATGATGCATTCAGAATCCACCGTGATCCATCAGGCTGCCGAGTGTCTTTTCCGCAAATACGGGTCTGAAGAGTCTTATCAGTTCGAGCTCAAACATAAGGCGATTATCGATGCGTTTGGTCGCTATCCGCACCGAAACGAGATACTCGGGCGGCACTCGACTGATGAAGAAATCGCCTTTTTGAAAGAACCCGGCTCATCGTTCTGACTTAGAACTACCTGTCATTCTGTCGCGGCGCGGTTGGTCGATGCCGAGTTCCTTCGCTCGTCGCTGCGGCGTTCTTCCGCTAGTGGCTGCGGGTTGCAGAAATTGCCGCTATAAAGCCGCCGCCCGTTTTACCACTTTATGCGCCAGCACTTCATAGCGGTCGCCAGTCTTACGCGGGACTGAATATCCCGGCATTTCACAACACAATCAGGCACTTGTCGCCCCTGCTTGCGATAAAAAGTTTGACCTGAAACACGCCAATCGCTATGATTATTTGACCAAGCAATTATTGCTTACCCAATAAATAGATTTTCAATTATTTCACGCTCCCCCGAAAGCAGACGATGCCACGGGGCATCGTTGTTGTCGTTACTTTCGGCTAAAACTTCACGGTTGTCATCGTCCATGAGTTCCAGTTCCAATTCCACATCGGCTGCCCCTGCTGCGCAGCCTGCACGCACTGCTCCCGC
>JAFAGQ010000178.1 GCA_023422555.1 Pseudomonadota bacterium | reverse complement strand
CCACTGAACCAAAAGCCGCAGCAGTTGCTACAGCGAGAGCCAGCAGGGTTTGAGTTTTGCGGATTTTATTCATAGTCTTACTCCCCTTGAAGTTGATTTATCCTGAAATTTCCACCGCAAAATCGCGGTGAAAATACATTTGAAATTACTTTCACACGCAAAAATTTATTCGCATACATGCTGAAATTTCATTTGCAATAAATGCTGAATTCTTGCGCGCTTGCTTGTCGCTTCCTTTTTAGAAGTAACATAGATAAATGGTTCAATACAACCGGATTAACCTTATTTGTCCATATTAATTGCATTCATCATCAGTCATTTATATGAAATATTTGCATGAAATTTGCACGCAATATTACATATGAAATTGCAACAGCGACTGAGAGGAGGCAGCGCTGTACGGGGCGAAAATCTTAGGCTAATTAATTTTTATAATTCATTTTTTCAGTCGGCATCGCCCCGCCCTGGAGCGACCTGTCACCCCTTCGTTAATGACAATTGTGACGGCAATTAATTTTTTAAATGAATGCAATTTGCCGGTCTATTAGCGCGGCCAGCAGGCATTTTTTCAAGAACCACTCCCCTTCGCTCTCCGCATCCAAAGTACCTCAGGATTCGTCGAGAGAAACGAAGAGGAGACGTGTTGAATGAAGAGTTTGCCGCTTAACTCAAGACCTAAGTGCAGCCCCTGCATCTCTCACCTGGAAGATGAGCTGAAAGCCAGATGCATGGTGGCGCCATAGGTAGGCGCCTCGGTCTCAGCCGTTCTCCAGCCCCACGGCAGGCATTTTTTCCCAGACTTCGACACGGGGCAACCCATCTGACATTTCCGCCATCAGATCGGCGAGTTTATAGTGCGGCCGGATTGGTGCCTCAACAGTCATTTTCTTACCGTGAAGATGAACTTCTACCTGAGAACCTTCGCCAAGACCGTTTAGCTCAACAAACGCCTTGGGGACGGTCATCACGAGCGAACCGCCCGCTTTGCGCAAAGTTTGAAGCATGGACGTCTCCTGTTTGCCAGAACTCAATAGGTTTTATTTTTGATAGAACACTCTACTCAAGTAAGATAATTTTAGCTTCAAATCGTGTTGGCATATGCACTGACGGGCTCCCCGCAGCTATGGTCTGGACTGCGGCAGAGGGGCGAACAGACGCACAACCGCAAGACAGACAGAACGATACATTCGAAACCGTCAATCTCCGGTTGTAAGCATACCGAAATTAAGCCCAGCACTGCCCCGGAAGGACGTAAAATAGCCGATTGCATTTCGGTCACATTGGTCAGTTTCCCACTCATGTCAGCAGAACCCAGTAAATCAACCGCGTCCGGCCACACTCCAATGATGCAGCAGTACCTGCGCCTGAAACTGGAGGCCGGTTCCGTCCTGCTCTTTTATCGGATGGGAGATTTCTATGAAATGTTCTATGACGATGCTGA
This sequence comes from Pseudomonadota bacterium, assembly GCA_023422555.1. Taxonomy (GTDB): domain Bacteria; phylum Pseudomonadota; class Gammaproteobacteria; order Burkholderiales; family Burkholderiaceae_B; genus Advenella. The sequence goes on along the minus strand of JAFAGQ010000178.1, from coordinate 5,902 downwards.
AAAGGCGGCAAGGCTGCTCAATCTGACCTTGACCAAGCGCGGCACCTCAAATGGGCAGCCCATTCCCATGGCAGGTGTACCCGTGCATGCAATGGAAACCTATCTCGCGCGTCTGGTGGCTCTGGGTGAATCGGTTGCCATCTGTGAGCAGATTGGAGACCCGGCCGCAAGCAAAGGGCCTGTGGAGCGTCAGATCGTACGTATTGTTACGCCGGGAACACTGACCGATGAAACGCTGCTGCCCTCCAAAGTGGATCGCCCTCTGCTCTCAGTCTTTCTGCCCGCCAAGGGCAAAGCGCCGAAATACGGGCTGGCCTGGCTGAATCTTGCCAGTGGTGAATTCAAGGTCACACAATGTGATCAGGAAGCGCTGGACTCGGAAATTCATCGCATTGCGCCGGCAGAAATCGTGCATGCTGACTCATTTGTCCTGACAACAAAATTTGTCGGTTCTATCAGCCACACTGCCGACTGGCATTACGATCTGAACGATGCACAAAGTCTGTTGTGTGCGCATTTTCAGATTGATTCGCTGGCCAGCTTCGGCATGACCGATATGTCCTCCGCCATTTGTGCAGCCGGTGCCCTGCTGCGCTATGTCGAGCGAACACAAACACAATCGCTGTCGCACGTCAGACATATCAGCGTTGATCATGCGCTGGATTATCTGGTACTGGATCCGGTCACACGCAAGAACCTGGAAATTACGGAAACCATCAGCGGCGAAAGTCGTCCTACACTGTTTTCCCTGCTTGATCATTGCGAAACACCGATGGGCAGTCGCAAGCTGCGGCACTGGCTGCATCATCCGTTGCGCTCAAACGCGCAGATCCGTGCGCGGCAGACCGCCGTGTCCGCCATGCTTACCGGTCGTCCTGATGGCCCCGTCCATCCGCATATCGCGCTGGATAACCTGCGTACCGAGCTCAATTCGTTTCCCGATCTGGAGCGGATTGCCACACGCATCGCCCTGCGCTCGGTGCGACCGCGCGAACTGGCCAGTCTGCGCGATGCCTTGCACCGCATTCCGGCCTTACAGAATATTCTGCAGCAACAGCATGCCAATGCGGAAAGGCTGGATGTGCTCAATAAAGAACTGACACTCGACTCCCAATTGGCTGCAACGCTTCAGGCCGCCATTGCAGCAGAGCCCGCCGCCATCATTCGTGACGGCGGCGTCATTGCTCAGGGCTATGACGCAGAACTGGATGAATTACGAACACTGGCCAGTGATAGTGGTGCCTTTCTGGTTGAACTGGAAGCCAGGGAACGTGAACGCAGTGGCATTGGCAATCTTCGCGTCGAGTTCAACCGGGTACACGGCTTTTTTATTGAAGTCTCCAAGGGCCAGGTGGATAAAGTCCCTGATGACTATCGTCGCAGGCAAACATTGAAAAATGTCGAACGTTATATCACGCCGGAGCTCAAGAGCTACGAAGACAAAGTATTGTCTGCCCGTGACCGTTCGCTGACGCGCGAAAAATGGCTATATGAGCAATTGCTCGACACCATGCAGCCCTGGGTCTCGCCCCTGCAGCAATGTGCGCAGGCGATTGCCGAACTGGATGTCTATCTTGCGCTGGCCAGCCATGCGCGGGATAACGAATGGGTCGCACCGGAGCTGGCCGAGCATCCCGTCATTGACATTGAAGCCGGTCGCCACCCTGTCGTGGAGCACGCCATTGAAAGCTTTACGCCCAACAGCTGCGTCATGGATCAGCAACGCCGCATGCTGCTGATAACCGGCCCCAATATGGGTGGTAAATCAACCTATATGCGTCAGACTGCCCTGATTGTGCTGCTCGCCCGCATGGGCAGTTTTGTACCGGCAACCGCTGCAACAGTCGGGGTGATTGATCGCATATTCACCCGCATCGGTGCTGCTGATGACCTGGCTGGCGGGCAGTCAACATTCATGATGGAGATGACCGAAGCGGCCACCATTCTGGCGGCCAGCACACCCAACAGTCTGGTACTGATGGATGAAATCGGCCGCGGCACCTCCACCTATGACGGCCTGTCGCTGGCCTGGGCCATCGCCTGCCGCCTGCTTGACCACAATCATGCTTTGACACTCTTTGCGACCCACTATTTCGAGATCACGCGCCTGCCCGATCTGAACCCGGCCGCCATCAATGTTCATCTTGCTGCCACCGAAGCAGCGAGCGGCATCGTATTTCTGCATGAGGTTCAGGAAGGCCCTGCCAGCCGAAGCTATGGTATTCAGGTGGCCCAGCGCGCCGGACTGCCCGTTGCCGTCATTCGACAGGCAAAGCGGGAACTGGATCGATTGGAAAGCCAGGCTGGCGATATCTCTCAATTGAATCTATTCAGCGCAACGCACGAAGCCGACGACCAGCATAGCGACGATGCAATTGAACTGGCCGGACTGCGCGATGCGCTGCGTGAACTGGATCCCGATAACATGAGTCCACGCGAAGCGCTGGACGCTTTGTATAAACTGCATAACCGCTACGGCGGAGAATCATGAGTTCAATAGACATTCGCGCGCCCACACCACTGCTTGGCGGACATAGTCCCGCCGAGTTTATGCGAACCTACTGGCAGAAAAAACCCCTACTGATCCGTCAGGCGATTCCCGGATTCAAAAGCCCGGTCTCGCCAGCCAATCTGAAAAAACTGGCCCGCCGCGACGAAGTGGAGTCGCGCCTGATCTGGCAGGAAAACGGCGAATGGAATATGGAAAACGGCCCCTTCAGCCGCTTTCCGAAAGTTTCCGAACCCCAATGGTCTTTGCTGGTACAGAGCGTCGATCTGCACGATGATGCCACAGCACAACTGATGCAGCAATTCCGCTTCATTCCGGACGCGCGGCTGGACGACATTATGATCAGTCTGGCTTCCATGAGCGGTGGCGTGGGTCCCCATTTTGACAGTTACGATGTTTTCCTGCTGCAGGGCAGCGGACAGCGGCAATGGCGCATCAGCCAGCAAAAGGATCTGTCCCTGGTCCCCGATATTCCTTGCAAGATCCTGCAGCACTTTGTGCCGGAGCAGGAGTTTGTCCTGGAGCCGGGCGATATGCTGTACCTGCCGCCGCACGTCGCACATGACGGCATCTCGCTGTCCGATGAATGCATTACCGTGTCCATTGGCTTTCGGGCGCCTTCGCTTGCCGTGCTGGCCCGTGGCTTACTGGAAGTGGCCGCAGATCAGTTGAGCGCAAAGGCAGGCCTGGGCTTCGGTCCGTATTCGACTCCACCCCTGCCCGGTCCCGATCTGTCCGGCATGTTCCGTGATAAAGGACAACCGGCCACCACCGAGCCCGCCGCATTGCCCGACACCCTGGTCAACAGTGCACTGGCAGCAGTACAGAAAATTCAATTCAATGAGCGCATGGCCGCGCGTTTTCTTGGCTGCTGGCTGACTGAGCCCAATTCGCTAACTGTTTTTCCCATCGCCGAAGACATGACGGATATCGAAGATGTCATCGCTGATAACGGATGCATCAGCCTGGACCGCCGCAGTCGTATGATCTATCGCGGAAATGACGTATTCATTAACGGCGAAGCGCTGGACATCAAAGCCAACGCCCTGCTGAAGAAACTGGCCGACACGCGCAGACTGGATGCGGCTGATCTGAAAAAAGCCAGCGAAACCACCCTGACACTTTTGCAGGAATGGATGGACGATGGCTGGGTGATCGCAATCGAATAAGCCATGTGACCCTAAAACCGGTGGCCAATAGGCCATAATAAAACACAAAGCCCGGCTTGTTGGCCGGGCTTCTACTTGCAATCAACTTGTTATTAACGGCGTCAGCCGCCGACGTTAACGCCGATTGCTTACATTCTTTCGGAAAGAACGGTAAGAATGCGTCGTGCAGTCGGGCTGTTATCAGGCTGACCCTGTTCGTTGCGCACGGTCACAACAGACTGGCTGCCTTCAGAGGTCACAACAATGGTGTAAGGCAATGGCGTGATGTTGCCCTTGTCACCCCAGAGGCGGCTGATGAAATTGGAGGCCTGACGCTTCTCACCAGTATCGGTATCCAGGTAACGAACCACGTAGGTGCCCGCCTGTGGATCGCGGTTGTCAACAGTGAATCCGGCAGAATTGATGGCTGCACCCACCTGGTTATAGGCCTGGCTTTGACCCATCTGCAAAGGCAACGCGGCGGCGTCGGCCATCACAACAGGATGCGTAGGAGCGGCTGCAGCTGCAGCGCTTTGACGAACCTGCGCCTCAGCCTGCTGCTTGGTTGCGCCCAGGAATACCATCAGGCGTGAGAGCATGGCGGCGTTCAGACCCGGATCTTCTTTGGCTGGCAGCCATTTGAACGTAGAACCATCGCGGTCCATAGGCGTTTCAACCATGCGTTCATGACTGATAAAGACCAGAGTTTTACCGTTGGAGCGTTCCAGACGTGTACGGAAGCGCTCACGCTCGCCACTGTCTTCAACCATATTCACAATGGCACCCAGCGCACGGTTCAGCAGATTACCCGGAATTTTTGCCCGGTTCTCTGCCCAGTCTGTTTCGATCAGGCCGGCCTGTGGGTTGTCGCGATTAATGGTAAAGCCGGTATCAACCCAGAAGTCGATGATCTTGGGATAAACGGTACCTGCTTCCTGCCCGACTTCCAGCCAGCGATTCGCACCAGAACTCTGGATTTGCAGGCCCGGTGTCTGAGGCAGCACGGCTGCGCCAGAAGACGCATCGCGATTGGCCTTGGCGACTGCCTTGTTGTAGTCTTTGGCTGATGCGTAACCACCCGGTGCCTGGTACTCCGGTTTGATCTGTGAAGAAGACAGATCGGGAGGCAGGCTCAGCGGGTCGCCCCTTACGGTACTTTTATAGTCGACCTGTTCGGTCTCACCCATGACCTCGTCCATGACATTACATCCCGTCAGCATGGTGAGTGATACTAAGCCAGATACTGCAAGAAAGCGTGCATTCATACGCATATTCTCAATCCTATATTATTTGACCAGCCCGAGATCTTTCAGAGCCGATAGAACAGTTTCGTGATGCTGGGCACCCAGATCACACATTGGAAGCCGATAGCCTGCCTGGATCAGGCCCATCTGCACCATCGCCCATTTGACAGGGATGGGATTGGCTTCCACAAATAGTACTTTGTTGATACGGGCCAGTTGTTTGTTCAGCTCGCGTGTACGAGGAACATCCCCTGCCCGTGCCGCTACGCACAGTTCGTGCATCAGGGCTGGTGCAACATTGGCCGTGACCGAAATATTGCCATTACCACCCAGAAGAATCAGCGCGGCCGCTGTAGGGTCGTCTCCGCTGAACACCTGGAAGTGATCGGGTTTTTCCCGAAGCAGCAGGCCAAGACGGGCGATATCTGCCGTTGCATCCTTGATACCAATAATACCCTGTACCTGCGCGAGACGCAGAATAGTGTCATTGGAAAGGTCTGCCACAGTGCGACCCGGCACATTGTACAGCATGATAGGCAGGCCGCCTTCGCGTGCAATAGCCGAAAAATGCTGGAACAGCCCTTCCTGAGTCGGCTTGTTGTAGTAAGGAACAACAGACAGACCCGCGTCGGCCCCCACCGCTTTGGCCTGTTTGGTCAGGTGGATGGCCTCTGCTGTCGAATTGGCACCGACACCTGCAATCACAGGAATCCGGCCAGCTGTGTGTTCAACGGCGACCCGGATCAGCTCGGTGTGTTCCTCAACATCTACGGTTGGAGACTCTCCGGAAGTACCAACCACCACCAGGCCATCAGAGCCTTCCTGAATGTGCCAGTCGATCAGCTTCTTATAGGCGTCATAATCAATATCCCCATTGGGTTGCATTGGTGTCACAAGAGCAGGAAAACTGCCTGTGTATACAGGATATGAAGAACTGTCGACCGCCATGATGAAAACGTCCAGAAAAGGTTGATATTTAACGCCTAGCGTATAACTAATTC
>JAFAGQ010000301.1 GCA_023422555.1 Pseudomonadota bacterium | reverse complement strand
CGCAACTGGAACCCATTGCCCGCAGCCTTGGACGCAACCCATTTCAGGTTTTCCTGTCCATTATCGTACCCAATATCACGCCCGGCATCGGAGCCGCGCTTGCCCTTATGATGCTTGAAATATTTCGTGAACTGACCGCCACACTGATGCTTGCACCGACAGGCACGAAGACGCTGGCAACCGAGATCTGGTCCTATACCTTCGATGCCGAATATGCCGCCGCGGCGCCGTATGCCGCACTGCTGGTTATTGTCTCCATTTTGCCGGTCGCCATTTTTACAAAACGAATGCTCAGGCAGGGAGCAGAAAGATGAGTTCAATCACCATTGAATCTCTGGGCAAACGGTTTGGCGACACTGCTGTCTTACATGGTGCCAGCCTGCAAATCCCTCAAGGCGCCATTGTCGGGTTGCTCGGACCATCAGGCTGCGGCAAGACCACATTGCTGCGAATGATTGCCGGTTTCGATAAACCCGATGAAGGAACAATCTCGTTTGACTCGACGGTGATCGCCTCTGCGCAAAAGTGGATCCCTCCGGAAAAACGCGGCATTGGCTACGTGCCTCAGGAAGGCACTTTGTTTCCTCATCTGAATGTCGCCGGTAATATTCGCTACGGCCTGCCACGCAGTCTTGGCAGACAGGAGGCTGACAGACGCATTCAGCATGTTCTTGATCTTGTGGGTCTGCCTTCTCTGGGAAATCGCTATCCTCAGGAGTTGTCTGGCGGTCAGCAACAGCGCGTGGCGCTTGCCCGTGCCCTGGCGCCCAGCCCACGCCTGATGCTTCTGGACGAACCCTTCAACGCGCTGGATCTGGATCTGCGACGTGGTATGTGTGAGGAAGTCGCCCAGGTTCTGCGCAAAACGAACACAACCACCATTCTCGTGACTCATGATCCGGGCGAAGCATTCGCCGTGTCAGACAAACTCGCCGTTATGCAGGAAGGCGTGATCATGCAATGCGCCAGTCCGCAGGAAGTGTACTGGCAACCGGCAAGCGCTGCCGTCGCGAGCCTGACAGGCCCTGTGGTGCAACTTGAAGGTGTCTGTGCCGATGGTGTGGCTTCAACTGCGCTGGGCAATGTTCCGTTATATGATGCATGCCAACATCTACGCGGCGCGGCTAATATTGTGCTACGCCCCGAACAGATCCGTCTTGCCTCCGAAGAAAAGGCTTTGGAGACGAACAGCGCGTTGCAAAACGGAGTTCGTTCGGGCATGGGCACCCCCGCGCGGATCACGCGCCGCTCGTTCCGGGGTGACCACACAATAATGGAGATGCAGGTTGCAGATATCGGCCTGCGCCTTCGTGTGCCTTCCCTTTTCGTACCGGAAGACACCACTGAAACGACAATCCGTGTTCATGGTGCCTGTATGGCCTATTCAGCTGGATAAACCATTTGCCTGTCGCGTTCAGCTAAAGCAGCGCGATTTTTAACCGCAAGCCGCTCTGGTAATTTTCCCCGTTGCAGGGTCTGTTTCAATCGTTACTCGTTCTTTTCGATAGTCCATTGTCACAGGCTGGCCTGGTTTAACCTGCCGCACTTGTGATGCGCCCGTTGCCTGCATGGCCTGCTCATCAGTGACGCGCTGTTTGCCAACCAGACCGGCAGCCGCGTTGCGCTCGCAAACACCACCCTGCACAGATGGTGTCGCCGACTTATCTGCAGTATTTTCCGCCATGGACTGGCAGGCAGAAAGCATTGTCGTGGCAACTGTCATGATTCCGATTGTGATCCATTTCGATTTCATATTCATTCTTTCCTTTTTTCGAAAAGTCATGCCAGACGATCGTCCGGTGCTAACTGCATCATATATAAACACAGAACAGAATGAAAGAGCGCGAATCATGACACATGTGATTTTGTGTTATGAAGAGCAACATAGTAGGCAACGTCACTAACAAAAAAGGGGCGGTACAATCCGCCCCTAATTCACATGGCCATTAATTGACTGCGATAAATTTATACGCTCATTAATTCCCGCGGCGCTTAATTCACACCGCGCTTGATGTACGCTGCGCTTAGTTTACGCTCAGATTCAGGCGCTTGATGATCGGTCCCCAGCGTTTGAGTTCCTCGTCCATGTATTGCGCAAACGCCTCAGAGGTTCCTCCTACAGGAAGCATGTACTGCGCTTTCAGGCGCTTCTCAACAGTGGGATCATGAATTGCAGAAACCAAGGCATCAGTCAGCTTCTTGCGAATGTCATCGGGCAGCCCTGCAGGCGCAACAAAGCCAATCCATCCGGAGCCTTCAATACCTTTGACACCCTCTTCTGCCAGAGTCGGAATATTCGGGAACATATCAGTCTTTTCATTGAAGACGACAGCCAGTGCGCGCAGGCGGCCGTCATTGACCATCGGCATCACCGCAACAGGTGGCAAGGCAGCAAACTGCGCATCACCTGACAGGAGTGCAGACAGCGCCGCAGGCGATGAGGCATAAGGCACATGCACGGCTTTGCCGCCAACACGTTGCAGCAGGAGCTCTACAGCAAGGTGAGCCACTGTGCCGGTCCCGGTGGATGGAAAATTGTATTGCGATTTGGGATCCCGCATGGCATCCAGCAATTGCGCCACAGTCTTGATGGGAGAATTGGCCGGAACCACCAGGATATTCGGCTGATGCACAGCCAGTGTCAGAGGAATCAGGTCTTTTTTGGGATCATATGACAGATCTTTATAGATCAGCGTATTGTTGACCATCGGACCGGTGATGGAGACACCAAAGGTATAACCATCAGGCTTGGATTTGGCAATAACGCCGGTCCCGAGGTTGCCGCTGGCGCCCGGGCGATTCTGCACGACAATGGGTTGACCCAATGTCTTGCTGGCCTGTTCTGTGATGACACGTGCCATTTGATCTGGACTGGAACCCGGCCCGAATGGAACCACCAGTGTCAAGGGGTGTTCGGGCCAGGAACCCGAAGCCGCCATGGCTACCGCTGAAATACTGAGTGCAATCGCGGAAAAACCCGCCTGGAACCACTTGCGCATGCGCTTACTCCCTGTTTTATTGATTTGA
>JAFAGQ010000171.1 GCA_023422555.1 Pseudomonadota bacterium | reverse complement strand
GATCAGGCAAGGAGATAGTCATGAGTGTGCATACGACAGCCAAACGCATTACCGTTCCCCAGTTGCGGGCGTATAAAAATCAAAAGAAAATCGTGTCGCTGACTTCCTACACCGCTCCCTTTGCCCGGATCCTGGACGAATTCCTGGATATGATCCTCATCGGCGACTCAACCGCCATGGTCGGCTACAACATGGAAAATACCCTGGCCATCACGCTGGAGCAGATGGCCGCCCATGCGCGCGCGGTCGTGCGTTCAACACAGAACGTCTGTGTGGTTGTGGATATGCCGTTTGGCAGCTACCAGGAGTCGCCGGAGCAGGCGTTTCGCAACGCGGCTTACCTGCTGCGCGAATCCGGTGCTGACGCCGTCAAATACGAAGGCGGTGCCCCGCTGGCCGACACCACGCGCTTTCTGGTTGATCGCGGCATTCCCGTGCTCGCCCATATCGGACTGATGCCTCAGTATCTGAACACCATGGGCGGCTTCAAGGCGCAGGGAATGTCAGACGAAACAGCAGAGGTCATCTATCAGGACGCCCTGGCGCAGGAAAAAGCAGGGGCGTTTGCCGTGGTCATTGAAGGCACGGCCGAGCCTCTGGCACGACGCATTACCCAGGCGCTGGCAATCCCGACAATTGGTATCGGCGCCTCACCCGAGTGTGACGGCCAGATTCTGGTCGCAGAAGACATTTTCAATCTGACCCCTAACCGCATACCGAAATTCGCAAAACAGTTTTCTGATGTTCAGGCCGCCATCCGTGAAGGTGTGCAGGCCTATGCGAATGAGGTTCGGGAAGGCACGTTCCCAACCCTGGACAACTGTTTTGGCGTGAAAAAGAAATGAAGGAAAAAGCGAAGAACATAGCCACGCCGCCCTGGCATGTGGTGCGCAAATCAACCCTGCACGGCAACGGCGTCTTTGCCGCCAGAAATATCCCAAAGGGCACGCGTATCATTGAATATACGGGCAAACGAATTACGCCCGAGCGGGCAGATGAAATGCATCCGGTGAATCCGGACGATCCCTTTCATACGTTCTTCTTTTCGACCAGCAGCGGAAAAATCATTGACGGCGGCGATGGCGGCAATGATTCGCGCTGGATCAATCACAGCTGTGATCCCAACTGCGAAACCCAGGAAGGCAGTGGCGGCAAACGAGTATACGTTTATGCCACTCGCGATATTCTGAAAGAAGAAGAACTCTTCTATGATTACGGACTGATCATGGAAGGCAGAATCACAAAGACATTGCGCGAACAGTACAAATGTCTCTGCGGCGCCAAAACCTGTCGCGGCACCATGCTCGCCCTGCCGGAGAAAAAGAAAGCGAAGAAGAAAAAGTAATATTGAAGTTTCGCAATAACTGCAAGCATCCGGAACACACCCTCATGTTCCGGCGTTCTTATAAATATCTTTTCTCCATATCTCCATATGGGTATCGGGATGAGCGAGCTTATCGAATCCGAATTTTTTGTAGAGCCAGGGCGCTGTTGACGTCACCAGCGTGAAGCGGCGTACATTGGCCACAGAGGGATGAGCCATGACTTCTCTCATCAATTCATTAGAAATACCCACACCCTGATGCTCATCCAGGACGAACACATCAACCAGATTTGCAAACGTGGCTTCATCTGTAATGACCCTGGCAAAGGCGATCTGTTGATTCGAAGACTGATCATAAACGCCAAAACACAATGAGTTTTTAATGGAGACTTCGACCGTTTTTCTATTGATACCCAGCGCCCAAGTGGAACGCTCCGTCAAATAGTTGTGTATCAAATCAATATCTAGCAAGCTCTTGTCTGTGGATATATGAATCTGCATGATTGACCACTTAAATTTAAATTGGAATGCTACGCAATCCTGATATCGAATATGTTCCGGAAAGGGTCCGGATCCATTTCGCTCATCTTGCGGCCAAGAGTACTACCGTTTCTTTCAGCTACAGCTCCGCCGACTGACTTTCCTTCATCGCCGCAAGACATGTCTGTGCATCGCCAACGATAATTTGTGAGCTGCAGGCGATCATCAGGTTCAGATTCATGCCAAAGTCTTCTACCGTGTAACCCTGGGCATCAATCACACGACCGTTTTCCTGTCGCACGCCCGCCTGCGCTACCAGCGCGCGATCCTCGTCTGTATATGCCCACACGGGCTTGCCCTTTGCCACGGCATAACCCACTTCAAAAACCGTACCTGAATCCGGCTCAAGCCCTCGAAACAGATTCAGATTGGCCATGACGCAATCGGCCTGCTCAATAAGCGCAATGTTGGCCTGATAAATCCATTCTGCCAGTGCCTGACCCTGCATGTCTGCGGGAGCGTCATTGTCCAGCGGATACAGGCCTTCAAAACCGTAGCGACCGCAAAGCGCCTTGAGCGATTCCCCATAACTTACTGCATCATCGCGAAACACATCAAAACCCGCAAGATACACTTTTTTCATTTACAATCCTTTCACCGTTACAGTCGGGCCAGGCCCCGCAAGCCACATCTTACCGTTGGCAGCAGCAGTGCCGCAAACCCGCTTGCGGAATTCTCATTTTTGCAGATTTTAGAGGTACACCCGACAGACAGGTTCTGTCGTCCAATCATCATGCGCAATAACTTTTTCAAAGCACTGGCTGCAATTGTGCTGCTGGTGATTCTCGGCTTCTTCGCCACGACATGGTATTCGTCAACAAAAGTGGATGAGCAGGTCACGCA
>JAFAGQ010000294.1 GCA_023422555.1 Pseudomonadota bacterium | reverse complement strand
TGAGGGCGCATCCAGTCTGCTTCTCTCTCGTTATGTGGGAATTCGCAAGGCCAATGAGTGGCTTTACCGAGGTTCACCCTTCACTGCAGAAGAAGCCCAGCAGGCTGGACTGATCAACCGCGTGGTTGTTGCCGGCGAAGCAGAAAATGCGGCACAGACGCTTGCACGCGAGCTGGCCGGCCACTCCAGACTGGCGCTGACCAGCACAAAAGCCTTGCTGCAACGCGCCTCTGCTGAGGATGTCGCCCAGACGCTGGATGCAGAACGGGAGCGCTTTGCCCAGTGCCTTGTATCGCCTGAAGCCAAAGCGGCATTCAACCGCTTCCTGACAAAGAAAGACGCAACCAAGAAAGCCGACAACGACAACTAAGGACTAAATCACAATCATGATTAGAGATCAGGAAACCCAGACCCTTCTTGAAGACGGCGTGCGGCGCTTTGTGAACGAAGTGCTGATACCCGCAGAAGAAGAAGTTGCGCAAACCGATGAAATACCCCAGTCTATTCGCGAACAGATGAAAGAACTGGGTCTGTTCGGGCTGGCGCTCCCCGAAGAATATGGTGGCCTGGGCCTGACGATGGAAGAAGAAGCACGCATCGCCATGGAGCTTGGCAGAACGTCTCCCGCGTTTCGTTCTTACATCGGCACTAATAATGGTATCGGCTCTTCCGGTATTGTGATTGACGGTACACCGGAACAGAAAGAGAAATATCTGCCAAGACTGGCAGCGGGCGATCTGATCGGCTCTTTCGCACTCACAGAACCTGAGGCCGGTTCCGATGCCGGTTCATTACGAACTACAGCGGTCCGTGACGGTGACGAATATGTGATCAATGGCACGAAGCGATTCATCACCAATGCGCCGCATGCAGGTATTTTTACCGTGATGGCCCGCAGCAATCCTGAAAAAAAAGGAGCTTCAGGCATTTCCGCATTTATCGTGGAAGCGGATACTCCCGGACTGAGCCTGGGCAAACGCGATAGCAAAATGGGACAGAAAGGCGCTCATACCAGCGATGTCATTTTTGATAATTGTCGTGTGCCAGCCAGCCAGCTGATTGGCGGGCAGGAAGGCGTCGGTTTCAAAACAGCCATGAAGGTGCTCGATAAGGGCCGTCTGCATATTTCAGGTGTGGCAATCGGCGCCGCCAAACGCATGCTTGCCGATGCACTTGCCTTCGCCAAAGATCGCAAACAATTTGGCCAGCCCATAGCCGAGTTCCAACTGATACAGGGCATGCTGGCTGACTGCAAAACCGAAATCTATGCGGCTGAATGCATGTTGCTGGATGCTGCCAGACGACGTGATAATAAGGAGAACGTCTCGGCACTGGCCTCCTGCGTCAAGTACTTTGCAACTGAAATGTGCTGCCGCGTGGCTGACCGTGCCGTTCAGATTCATGGGGGTTCAGGCTACATTTCTGAATATTCAATCGAACGTTTCTACCGTGATGTGCGTCTGTTCCGCCTCTATGAAGGAACCTCGCAAATTCAGCAGATTATTATCGCCAAGGACCTGATCCGCGAAGGTAATATCTGAGCGTAATATCTGAGGGTTATAACGCAGGTTAGTCTCTGAAGGCAATTCCCGACGAGGATTCCCCAGATTCATTTCTGAGGCAATGTCTGAGCGTAATCCTCGACAGTGTTCTCTGAAGAAGTGTCTGAGCGTAATTCCTGATAGCGCTCTCTGATGGAATATCTGACTATATCCCCGGAGCGCCATCTCTTAAATTAAGACTTATCTGATTTTGTTCTACATATAACCGTGATATTGAGTCATTGCGCGATATCACATTGCAGTTCCCTCTCACAAAACCAAGCTTATTTTTATTCCTATAATTCTGGAGACAAATGTGATTAAACCCGGAAAATTCCTGCCTTCCCTGCTGGCTGGCGCGCTCATTGCCGCGGGCATCTCCTCTGCCTATGCGATGTCTGAAGAAGCCAAAGCCTTTCCGGATAAACCGATTACGATTGTGATTGGTTATACGGCAGGTGGCTCTACCGATATTCCCTTTCGCGTGCTGGCCGAAAATCTTTCTGGCATTCTGAAAAAACCCGTCATTGTCGAAAACAAGCCTGGCGCTGGTGGTGTTCTGCCTGCGATGCAGTTACATAACAAAAAGCCTGATGGTTACACGCTGGCTCAGACACCCACACCTGTATTCCGTTTGCCATACATCAGCAAAATCGACTGGAATCCGGCAACCGATCTGACCTACGTGATTGGTCTGGCAGGTTACTCCTTTGGTCTGGTTGTGCCCGCAGACTCCCCCATCAAATCGATGAAAGAGTATATCGACTATGCCAAACAGAATCCGGAGAAGCTCACCTATGGCACGCCCGGTATTATGACAACCTTGCATATCACCATGGAAGCCATTGCCCGCGATGCAGGCATCAAACTGGTACATGTGCCTTACAAAGGTAACGCAGAATCACTCAAGGCCATCATCGGAGGTTTTGTCATGTCTGTCGCTGATACGCCAGCGTGGGCACCTTATGTAGAAAACGGAAAATTGCGATTGCTGTCCACCTGGGGCGAAAAACGCAGCAAAAAATTCCCCGATGCGCCTACGCTCAAAGAGTCTGGTATTGACCGAGTGCAGCTCTCTCCTTTCGGTCTGGCCCTACCCAAAGGCACAGATCCGGACATCGTAAAAAAATTGCATGACAGCCTTAAACTCGCTATGGAAAAACCAAATTTCCGTGAAGCGCTGGAAAAATACGATATGGAACCGCTGTATATGAGCTCCGAGCAATATACCGAATTCGCCAAAAAGACAACGGCAGATGAAGGCAAGGTACTGGAATCTCTCGGATTCCAGAAGAAGTAGTGGCAGTCTAAACGCCGATCCCGGTGACAGGGCTGTATCTGCCGCTTCGAGAAACGTCGGATAAGCAGATATAGCGCCTGTGCACCGTGGCATGGCAGTCCGTGAGCAACATCACAAATATCATCTCGAAAAGTAATATTGATTCCTGGCTGAGCCGAATATCGGGTTGAGATTCAAATTGACATCGCGCCCTTTGCCTGCTGCTTAGTCCCTATGCCTTGTTTACGGCCTTTGCCCGCATTCACTAGCTTTACCTTCCAGCGTTCTCTATATCACCCGCTTTTACACTCTCGAGTTTTCTCGACTCTGTATCCTCCTTCTGTCCTCCACATTAACCCCACCCTTCCGCCTTGCAGCCCAGCCTCGCCTGCTGACGATCATCATTCAAATATTTTGAATGAAATCTACAAACAGCGTGAAACATACTCACCATGCAATGCAGCATAATATAGACATAACGGAGCTGCAGCTGCCCACTTTTACCGGCCCCTGCAGCATCTGAACCAACCAACATTTAAAAGGGTATTCAAATTATGTCCGCCAATTTTCTGGATCAACTGAAGAACCGCCGTACCATTTACGCGCTTGACCGCGACATCAAACTGAGCGAAGAGGAAGTCGTCAAGCTCATTCAGACGGCCATCAAAGAAGCGCCATCTTCTTTCAACTCACAATCTTCCCGCGCTGTCATTCTGCTCGGCAAAAATCAGGATCGCGTATGGGAAATTGCCAAAGACGTTCTTCGTGCGATCGTGCCTGCTGACGCTTTTCCCGCTACAGACAAAAAACTGAGTGGCTTCCAGGCAGCTTACGGCACCGTCCTCTTTTTCGAAGACGAGAAAGTCATTGCCGGTTTGCAGGAAAAATTCGCCGCTTATGCGGACAACTTCCCCATCTGGTCAGAACACTCTACCGGTATGGCGCAACTGGCTGTATGGACCGCCCTGGCCGAACAAGGCATTGGCGCTTCGCTGCAACATTACAACCCACTGATCGACGAGCGAGTCAAAGCAGAATGGGATATTCCTGCCAGTTGGAAACTGCGTGCACAAATGCCGTTTGGAAGTATTGTAAGCCCTGCGGGAGATAAGGAATACATGGACGATAACGAACGTTTCCGCGTCTTTTCCTGATCTCTGTTCAGCAAAGTCCGAAATCGAATTTCGCCAGCATTTTCCGGAGTAGCAGTACGACAATATCAACCGTCAAGTATTTCATATGTGAACGGTTCGTAACTCCGGAAAAACGCAGACAGCAAAGCTGTTTTCATCATGGTTTTCCCTTGTCTGTTCCGCTCTGCAAAAGCCCGTCAGTACTCGCTCTGCGGGCTTTTGTTATTTTTTCTCATGACCTGAAAAATAGGTGTAAAAGTCCATATTTTTTTTATTGAATCTTTGTTATCCTTGACCGGCTATAACTATTACCCACAAGGAAAATTCCAATGAAAATAATAGGTACATCACTTCTTGCATT
This sequence comes from Pseudomonadota bacterium, assembly GCA_023422555.1. GTDB lineage: Bacteria > Pseudomonadota > Gammaproteobacteria > Burkholderiales > Burkholderiaceae_B > Advenella. The sequence continues at coordinate 459 of JAFAGQ010000294.1, read as the reverse complement.
TTCAACACTGACCGCCCTGGCCTTGCCAATAGCCGCTCAGGCCGCATGGCCGGACAAACCCATCAAAGTTATTGTTCCCTACACACCAGGAGGCGCCACCGACACAGTGACACGCGTGGTCATGCAAAAACTCTCGGAAAAACTCAAGCAGCCAATTGTGATTGAGAACAAACCAGGCGCAAACAGCACCATTGGTACGGCACAGGCTGCCCGCTCAAAACCCGATGGCTACACTTTTGTTACCGTGCTGGCTGCCTATTCTGCCAATCCGCATCTGTACAAACTGAACTATAGCGACGACGACTTTGTACCGGTCTCTCATATCGCCGACCTGCCTTTGTTCCTTTTCGTCAGCAAACAGGTACCCGCAAAAAATCTGAAAGAACTGGTTGAATACGGCAAGAAGAATCACCTGACTTACGCATCCAGTGGCACCGGCTCCAGCGCACACCTGACAGG
>JAFAGQ010000206.1 GCA_023422555.1 Pseudomonadota bacterium | reverse complement strand
AACCCGTCTGGGCAATCCCGATAATGGGCTTGCCCGATTGCAGCTCTTCCCTGGTAATACCGTAGTTCATATAACGTTCGATATACAGGGCGGTCATGCCTGGATTGGCCGGATTATCAAACCACCGCCGGCTGCGCAGGGACAGTTTTTCTGACGACGACATAACGGGTTCCTTCTATTTCAAATGTGATGTTACTCAGAGGCGTGATGTGACTCAGGCGCCTGATGCCTTTTTGGCAGCATCCAGCACACCTTCAACGGTGTCTTTGCCGATTTTTGCTTTCAGGCTATCAACAATGGGGGCGACTTTTTCGCGGATCTTCTCTTTCTCTTCTGTGGAGAATTCGGCAACTTTCACGTTGTGCTCTTTCAGATATTTGAGCGCGTCCTCGTTACCCTGACGGCTGGCCTTACGCTGGAATGCCTGGCTGTCCTTGGCCGCTTCAAGAATCACATCTTTCTCGTCCTGTGACAGCTGATCAAACCATTTTTTGGAAGCCAGGAATACAAAAGGCGTATAGACGTGATTGGACAGGGTCAGATAAGGCTGAACTTCATAGAACTTACTGGTCTGAATGGTTGACAGGGGGTTCTCCTGACCATCCACGGTTTTGGTTTCCAGCGCAGTGAAGAGCTCTGTGAAAGGCATGGGAATGGCATTGGCGCCCAGTCCCTTGAACACGCTCAGGGCCACCTGGTTCTGCATCACACGAAGTTTGATGCCACCAATGTCATCCAGTTTGGAAATCTCATGACGTGAGTTGGTGATATTGCGAAAGCCATTTTCCCAGTAGTTCAGGCCGATCAGACCCTTGGCAGGCAGTTTGTCCAGCAGCTTTTTACCTTCGGGACCGTCCAGTACCGTGTCAGCAACCTTTTCGTTATCAAACAAAAACGGCAGATCGAATACGCCGAACTCCGGAATCAGGCTGGCGATAGGTGCGGTGGACACAAATGTGATTTCACCGGAACCACTGATCAGCGAATTGATCAGTTGCTCATCAGGACCCAGTGCACCATTGCCGAAGGTTTTGACTTTCATCTTGCCTTCGGACAGTTTGCTGACCACTTCAGCGAAGTGTGCTGATGCCTTGCCGGTAGGACTATCGTCAGCCAGGCCGTAGCCGAAACGGATAATGCGTGGTTTGATATCTTTAGCCCAGACGGCAGCCGAACCCATGCCTAGCAGCGCGATCGTCGTCAGGCTCACAACGGTTTTCTTCAATGTTTTCATTTTCGTCTCCAGAGTATTGGTATTGGGTGCAAATCAGTAGAACCAGTTCATTGGTACTGTGACGATCTGCGGGAAAATTACAAGCAGCAGAATCAGCAAGGTGTAGGCGGCAACGTAAGGCCATACGCCCTTGATAATATCTTCCATACGAATGCGGGCTACGCCGCAGACCACATTCAGCACGGTTCCAACAGGCGGCGTCAGCAGGCCGGCGCAGCCAACCATGATAAAGATCACACCAAAATAGGTCGGATCAATACCGGCTTGTTTGATCACAGGCATCAGTACGGGTGCCAGAATCAGGATCGTTGGTGTCAGATCCATGGCAGTACCCACCAGCGTGAGCAGTATCACAAGCACGATCATCAGCAGCTTGGGTGAATCCACCAAGGGACCAAGCATGGCAATCAATTCCTTGGGCAGATCAGCCAGCGTGATCATGTAGGACGTGACCAGCGCTGCCGCGACCAGGAACATCACCACACTTGTGGTTGTGGCGGCACTCACCAGCAGCTTCATCAGGTCCCGTGGTTTGATCTCGCGGTAGATCACCATGCCCACAAACAAAGCGTATACCGCTGCCACGGCAGCCGCCTCTGTCGGTGTGAAAATACCAAAGCGCAGCCCGCCGATGATAATGACCGGCAGAACCAGTGCCCACGCGGAATCACGCAGAGCCTTGACCCGGACAGACCAGGGTTCCTTGGGAAACGGCTTGATGGTAGTTGAGCGACGCGCCACAAAGGTCCAGACCAGTACCAGTGTCAGCCCCATCAGCAGGCCCGGCACAATCCCAGCCATGAAGAGCTTGGTAACCGAAATATTAGTGGCGACCCCAAAAATGATGAATGAAATAGAAGGAGGAATGATGGGAGCGATGATGCCACCTGCAGCAATCAGTCCGCAGGATTGCTTCATGTCATAACCGCGGTTACGCAGCATGGGCACCAGCATGGCGGCCAGCGCGGCAGAATCGGCAACGGCTGATCCTGACAGTGCCGCCAGTAACACGCTTGCCATAATCGCGACATAACCGAGCCCGCCATGAATATGACCCACCATGGAACTGGCCATGGCGACCATTCGACGCGACATGCCACCGGCGTTCATGGCTTCGCCTGCCAGCATGAACAGAGGAACGGCCATGAGTGAGAAATTGTCGGCACCGGCAAGCATGTTCTGCGCAAGAATCTGGACATCAAAGAAATCCAGATAGAACATCAATCCAATGGCAGACAGCAGCAGTGCAAAGGCAATGGGCACGCCAAATGCCATAAAACCAAGAAGCACGGAAAGAAAGATAGTGACAGTCATTTATGATTTTCCTGTGCTCGTTATTCCATATCTTCGACGTTATCGACCGCCGTTCTGAACCGATAGGCATAGGCCCGGTCGGCGGGTGTCATTAATGCAATTGCAATATCGCCGATTGCCAGCAGGAACATGGCCAGCGCACTGAACCACACCATGCCGCTGAACAGGGCCTGCGACCAGCCGGTAACGGGCAGGGTATTATTTAAGCCAAGCACGGTCTGATCCCAGCCTCCTTCGACCAGTAACCAGAGCACCCACATAATGATGAGCTGGCGGACAATATGAATGATCTTCTGCGCCATGACAGGTAGCCGGTCCAGCAGCAGATTCACGCCCAGATGCTGTTTCGTGCGGAACGCGATGATCGTGCCCAGAAAAATCAGCCAGACGAAAGACATGCGGGCCACCTCTTCAGAGACGGTAATCCCGGAATTGAAGCCATAGCGCAGCACAACGTTGCCGAACACCAGCAGCAGCATGACCAGTACGCACATTCCCAGCACGTAAGTCAGCACCTTTTCCACCGCGTGTGTCACGGTGACTGCAGACCGGAATAACGGACTTTGCAGTATGGTCATAAACCTCTCCTTTTTATTGCAAATGCCATAACGCTTTTGGCGGCAGGCATTCTGACGGTTTGGCGCGCCTGTATGGTGCGCCCTTGCGTAAATCCATGACAGCGCGCTTCGTCAGTAAGTTGCGCGACCACCTGACAGATCAAAGACGGCGCCGGTACTGAAAGCACACTCTTCAGAGGCCAGCCAGCAGATCATGGATGCCGCTTCTTTCACTTCCAGAAACCGCTTCATGGGAATGCGCGACAGCATGTAATCGATATGTTCCTGCGACATGGAGTTGAAGATCTCCGTTCTCGCGGCAGCGGGCGTGATTGCATTGACCAGAATATTTTTCTCTGCCAGCTCCTTGCCCAGCGATTTGGTCAGGCCGATCAGGCCTGCCTTGGTGGCACTGTAGTGCGAGGCATTGGGATTGCCTTCCTTGCCCGCAATGGAAGCAATATTCACGATGCGTCCATAGCCGTTTTTGAGCATGGCAGGTACCAGCACGCGGCAGGTGTAATAAGGCGCCATCAGATTGGTCTGCACGACCTGCTGCCAGACGACCGGATCCAGTTCCCAGGTGACGCCGTTGCCACCTGTGATGCCGGCATTGTTCACCAGAATATCGACTTTGCCATGCTGCTGTAGCGTGTCGGCGGCGGCTTTTTCCACGGCTGCCAGATCGGTCAGATCCAGGGCGTGCGTAGTGACTTTTCCGCGTCCTTCCAGTTCGCTGCGAGACTGTTCCAGGCGTTGCGCATCCATATCCCATAAGGCGACCGACGCGCCCAGTTCCAGCATGCGTTCAGCGGCGGCAAAGCCAATTCCGCGCGCGCCACCGGTAATGACAGCGACCCGATCCTGCAATCGATTCTGACTCATTCTTTATCCTTGTCTCTTGAATGTTGTTACGTTCTATCGTGTGGCGGGCATGGGCATGTCATATCTGCCCGCTGCGTCCTGCAGCAGCGGAGGGATGCTTGCATGCAGTGTCACGCCCTCTTTCATTTGTTGTTCGTACATCGCCAGTCCACGGTCACCCGGCATGCGCACAGCGCCAGATCCTTCGCGCGGCGGATTGTTGCGACACGCATCGGCAATCCAGTCCATCTGACGGCGGAAATTGTCCTGACCGCCAAAGGCAGAGGGATCATAAAGACTGATGAACACGGTGGCGCCCCAGCCTTTGACCTGATCTGCCCGCCCGTGGCCCGCCAGCCCGCCGGTCAGCGCCTCGATCAACAGAGCCAGACCAAAACCCTTGTGGCCAACAGACAGGCCACCCAGTGGCAGTATCGTGCCCGGCGGATCCTCATTGAGTACCGCAGGATCTCTTGTGGGCTTGCCTTTGCTGTCAATCAGCCATTCCTCATCGAACTGTTTGCCTTCTTTGGCCAGTCGCCCGCTCATGCCATTTGTGGTAATCGAGGCTGAAATATCCACCAGTACGGGTGACGCCGCCGGTATGCCAATTGCAATCGGGTTTGGTGTGAAGACTGCCTTGGTGCCACCGAATGGCGCCACGCTCTGACCTGATGGATCCGAACAACTGAGCACAATCATCATATTCTCGCGTACTGCGCGCAGCAGATAGCTCGCCAGGCAGGCGATATGGTGACTCTGGCGAATCACGGCGGTAGCGGTACCGTACTCACGTGCGCGCGGCAGCAGCATGTCAATTGCCTGATTCACCAGCCATGGCCCCGGCAGCTTGTGACCATCGATCAGCAGCGCCGCGCCTTTATCTGAAAGGATGTCGATTTCGCCTTTTGTGGTCATGCCACCCTGTTCAATCTGCTGCAGATACGGGTTGAGCAAGGCCAGGCCATGCGTGGTATGACCCAGCAGGTCGCCATCGACCAGTACCTCGGCCACGTTCGCGGCAATGCCCTCGTCCATGCCCGCCTTCACCAGCAGTGAACCGGCAAACTCGCGCAGCGTTTGCGCGTCATAACGCGCTTCGTTTAAACCTGAAGCTTTCTGTGGATCGTTGGTACTGACTGTCTGACTCATGTTGTGATTCCTGGTTTATTCACGACGCTGTCCTCTTCTTCTGAAGACGGTGGCGGAGAAGGTGGCTTCGACTTACCCATCACCATTTTGATAAGTGGGATTGTCCAGATCAGAATAGCAACAACACCCAGAATGGCAGCAATGGGACGACTGAAGAACATGGTGAAATCGCCATCGGCCTTGATCATGGATGAAATAAAGTTCTCTTCCAGCATGCCGCCCAGCACCACACCAAGCACAGCGGGCGCTATCGGAAATTCATTCTCTTCCATCACATAGGCCAGCAGGCCCATTACCATCATGATGATCACATCGAAGGGACTGTTGTTAATAGAGAACGTGCCCACAATACTGAAGAGCAGAATGATGGGCATGAGCATGGAACGCGGGACGCGCAAAACATTGCGTGCGATCTTCACCAGCGCATATCCCAGTGGCAGCATCAGAATATTGGCGATGATGAACACAAGGAAAATCGAATACATTTCAACTGCATTATTCGTAAAGATCATGGGTCCGGGAGTGAGATTCTTCATGTACAGCACGCCAACCACGATAGCGGTAATGGAATCGCCGGGAATACCAAACACCAGTGCCGGAATCCACGCACCGGCCAGCGCCGAGTTGTTGGATGCACCCGCTTCCACAATGCCTTCCACATGACCCGTACCGAATTTCTCAGGCTCTTTGGAAAATTTCTTGCTCATGCCGTAAGACATCCAGGCGGCAATATCGGCGCCGGCGCCCGGCAACGCGCCCACAATGGTGCCCAGGACGCTGCCGCGCAGAATAGAGGCCGGATATTTTTTGGTCAGCTTCCACATACCGGTGAAGATATTGCCAATCTGCGCCTTCACTTCGCCCAATCTGTCCTGCGAATCCACGGCATAACGCAGCACTTCGGCGATGGCGAACATGCCGACCATCATGGGCAGCAGCGTGACGCCATTCATGAGGTCTTCATTGCCGAAAGTGAAACGTGGATAGGCAGCGGGATTGTTCATGCCCACGCATGCCAGCAGCAAGCCGATAAGCAGAGAGACAAACCCTTTGAGCTGACTGGCCGGCGTAATCACAATCGCGCATGACAGACCCAGCACCACCAGCCAGAAAAATTCATAGGAAGAGAAATTCAGGGCAAAGTCGGCCAGCATGGGCGCGCAGGTAATCAGCACAATCGTGCCAAACAGCCCACCCACAAACGAAAATACGATACTGGCGCCCAGTGCCTGGTCAGCCAGCCCCTTGCGGGTCATGTTATAGGCTTCGTCCGTGTAGGCTGCCGATGAAGGCGTTCCCGGAATCCGCAGCAGACAGCCGGGCACATCACCCGATGTAATTGCCATAGCAGTGGAGGTGACCATCATGGCGATCGCAGGTACCGGATCCATGAAAAAAGTGACCGGCACCAGCAAAGCCACGGCCATGGTTGCGCTCAGGCCCGGAATGGCGCCGACAAACAGCCCGAAAATGGCAGCAACCAGAATGACGCCAAGAACGAATGGGTCGGTGACCTGGGCAAGTGCAGCAGAAAAATTGCTCATGAACATAAGATCACCATGCGACCGATTCAAGCAGACCCCAGGGCAGCGGGACTTCCAGAATATTGTAGAAAGCGAAGTGAATAATCAGCAGACTGATGACGGTGAGCAGAATGCTCTTGAGTGGAGTAACGCCAAATACCAGAAAGGTGATTATCAGAATAATGCCAGATGAAATAAAAAAACCCAGATATTCCGCAGTCAGAAAATAGAAGATCAGCGCGGCCGGGATCATGCAGAATCGCAGGAAGGTCACACTGTTGAGCCCAGGCCAGGCAACCCAGATCTTTTTCCCCTGAGCGTGTCTGCCCTGTGCAATCAGACAGATCGCACAAATAAACAGGCCAATGGCAATCAGGCGTGGGAAAAGTCCCGAACCGAACTCCTGTCCAGGCGTGGGCGGAAACGACAGCGCCATCACAAAGATGATAATGGCGAAGATGCCGATGATGATGCCGGAAAGCGTATCACTGAGCTTCATGGGAATTTTCCAGAGTGTCGGCAGTGCAGTCCGGTACGTAAAGCGGCACCGGACTGACCACGCTTGTTATCCGTTTTGATAACCGTCAACCGGCCAGCTTATTTGGCCATGCCAATGGCTTTGAGTACTTCGCCAAAATCTGCCGTGGACTTGGCCATGTATTCGCCATAATCCTTGCTGTTGGCATAGGCAACACCAAAGCCGCGCTTGGCCATGAAGTCCCGGAACTCTTTGCTCTCATTGACGTTCTTCAGTGCCGTTTCCAGTTTTTTGGTCACATCATCCGGCAGCCCTTTGGGGCCGGCAATGCCGCGCCAGACGCCCACAGTCCAGTCATTGCCTGTGGTTTCCTTGAGCGTGGGCACGTCCGGATACATGGGCGAGCGTTCCTTGGACATGATGGCCAGTGGCTTGGCCTTACCGGCATCAATCATGGACCGCGCTTCGGGCAGCGAAGTGGGAACGATGGCAATTCCGCCTGCCACCAGCTCAAGCATGGCCGGAGCTGAGCCGTTGGAAGGAACAAAGGGAACGGCAGTGGCAGGCAGGCCCGCACTGTTCAACAGACCGGCGATGGCGATATGCCAGATGCCGCCCTGACCTGTGCCCGATGCCTTGAGTTTGCCCGGGTTGGCCTTGATGGCTTCCATCAGGGATTTCATGTCCTTGTATTCGGACGTTGCACTAACGGTGACGCCGGCGGGATCTTCATTCATCAGCGCCAGCGGCGTGTAATCAGAGGGGCTGATCGTGGTCAGACCCAGGTGCTTCATGGTCGCGATTTCCACTGTCAGCATGCCAAGTGTGTAGCCATCAGGCTTGGCTTTGGCAATGGCCATATGTCCCACAACACCGTTGCCACCTGTACGATTGACAACGTTCACGGGATTATCCAGTTCTTTTTCCAGAAGCGTGGCAATCAT
>JAFAGQ010000142.1 GCA_023422555.1 Pseudomonadota bacterium | reverse complement strand
GGCAATGCCATGCGAAATTACAAGATTGCCTGAGTAAGGTACAATCTACGCAATAAAACCCTATCAAAATCACTGTTTATCAGGCAGGAAAGTCATAACCATGAGTGCAATTGTTGATATTATCGGTCGCGAAATTCTGGATTCCCGCGGGAATCCAACGGTAGAGTGTGATGTCTTGCTCGAATCCGGTGTCATGGGTCGGGCGGCGGTGCCTTCAGGCGCTTCTACCGGCGCGCGCGAAGCCATTGAACTGCGTGACGGTGACAAGTCCCGTTATCTGGGCAAGGGTGTGTTGAAGGCCGTTGAAAACGTCAATACCGAAATTTCGGAAGCATTGATGGGGCTGGACGCACAGGAACAGACGTTCATCGATCACACACTGATTGACCTGGACGGAACAGAGAACAAGGAACGCCTTGGCGCCAATGCGCTGCTGGCAGTCAGTATGGCGGTGGCACGCGCTGCGGCAGACGAATCCGGCCTGTCCCTGTATCGTTATTTTGGCGGCAGCGGCCCAATGAGCATGCCTGTGCCCATGATGAACGTGATCAACGGTGGTGCGCATGCCAACAATACGCTGGACATGCAGGAATTCATGATTCTGCCAGTGGGAGCAACCAGCTTCCGTGAGTCCCTGCGTATGGGTGCAGAAGTGTTCCATGCCCTGAAAAAACTGATTCACGGCCATGGTATGTCCACGGCAGTGGGTGACGAAGGTGGCTTCGCACCAAACGTAGCCAACCACGAATCTGCCATTCATCTGATTCTTAACGCGATCACAGAAGCGGGTTACGAGCCGGGTACGCAGATTGCCCTGGGTCTGGATTGCGCCAGTTCCGAGTTTTTCCGCGATGGCAAATATCACCTGGCCGGTGAGGGCAATATTTCACTGACGTCCGAAGAGTTCGCCAATCTGCTGGCCTCCTGGTGCGATAAGTATCCGATCATCACCATTGAAGACGGCATGGCAGAAAATGACTGGGACGGCTGGAAAATTCTGACCGACAAACTGGGCAAGAAAGTCCAGCTGGTAGGCGACGATCTGTTCGTTACCAATACCAAAATCCTGAAAGAAGGCATTCAGAAAGGTGTGGCCAACTCTATCCTGATCAAGATCAATCAGATTGGTACCCTGACAGAAACATTTGCTGCTATCGAAATGGCCAAGCGCGCAGGTTACACTGCCGTCATTTCACATCGCTCCGGCGAGACTGAAGATTCAACCATTGCAGACATTGCCGTTGCAACCAATGCAATGCAGATCAAGACCGGCTCTTTGTCGCGCTCCGATCGTATGGCAAAATACAATCAGTTGCTGCGTATTGAAGAAGAACTTGCTGAAGTGGCCCGCTTCCCGGGTCTGGATGCGTTTTACAACATCCGTTAAGCGCTTCGGCGCGAGTACTGAGCCCCTGTCATGCGCTTACTATACCTTACCCTGATGGTCGCCTGCATTGCCATTCAATACCCGTTGTGGTGGGGGGAAGAAGGTTGGGCGCGCGTGACGGTGCTCAAGCAACAATTGCAAGAGCAGGAAGAAAAGAACAAGGCGCTGTTGGCGCGCAATAACGCCATGGATGCCGAGGTCCACGATCTGAAAACCGGAACAGATGCACTTGAGGATCGTGCGCGTATTGAAATGCGCATGATCAAAAAAGATGAGACCTACGTGCAGATCCTGACGCCAAACGAGCCGCAACCCCAGGTTCCGGTAAGTTATCAGGTACCTGCTGCTCCCGAAGCAAAAAAAACGGCTGATGCCACTGCGGCCACCAAACAGATTCAGAACAAAGGACAGGCTGCCAAAAGTACTCAAAGCTCCGCAAGAGAGCAATCCAAAAACGCGGCTGCCGGCCGTGCACATGTGAAGTCTGATTCACGTAAATCGGCTCCCTCCAAACCAGCAAAACGTACGCAATAAAAAACCAATCCAGTGGCTGGATTGCTGCCCCACTGTCGACGTACAGTTCAGATTTCATCTATTGTTCACACGCGGGTTCCTGTGGCAATGACATTTGCGGATCCGATTCCGGTATCAAACCGCTGTTTTGCGTGACAGAATTATTTGCCTGACTGTCACCGGCATTGCCCTCCAGGTCTGCCGTTTCTGGTATCGCTGATTTCTCTGTCATTCCTGACGCGGCTGAGGTTTCTGCGTTCTCTGCGCCTGTCGCAATTCCTGCTGTGTGAGCCAGTGGCGTCGCAGACGTCTTTGTTGCTGCGTCTTCAATGTTTCCCTGACTTGTTTGTATTGCGATTTTCTCGCGGCTATATGCTGCCTCCGTGATCAGCGGGTTTTGTCGGGGGTAGCGAACGTGTCGGGTTTGTTTCGACATCCATAGTACCGGGTGAGAGTGCATCTCAATTGAGATGCCGGTTCGAATGGGAACGACACCCAGTGCGCTCATGGGCGAATCTTTGTCTCCGATAGCACGCATGGCCTTGCGCAATATCCCCTTCATGCCGGGCACAACGGGCTGGTATAGATAAACCAGCTGCAATTGCAGCGTATTGGCCTCATAGATGGTGCTTCCGGAGAATCGACCTTGGGGCATGTGCTGATGCTGTTCGAACTGATAGTTGTTGTTGATCGCGGGGTTTCCACTCTCGATCGCAATGGGCAGGTTCTTCTGCATAAAGTCCGCATATTCGGCTGCATTCGGATGCAGGATGTCGATCTCCCAGGCCAGTCTGTCGTTGTCGCGTTCGAAGCGCGCCAGGGAGTCTTCCATTCGGGCGCGAGCAGTCGGGAAGTGACCAGGCGGGGCATACAGGACAGTCAGTCCCTCCAGGAATGCATCCTCAATGGCCAGCGGACGGGCATGACTGACGCTGCCGGCGCGGGCTGCCTGCAGCAGGGCCAGGCCGAGCGCTTCGCGGGTCATGTACCAACGCGAGGCTTCAAATGCTCCCATGCCAGCAAGCAGCAAAGCCATGGCAACCACCAGAAATTCAATTGCCGCGGTGCCACCCTGACGTTTGCTCAGAGCAGCGGCAATGCGACTCGAGCCGTTGTTCAGACTGGCATGAGGGCGTGGTCGCGATTTACCCGATAGAAAACGCGACGAGCAACAAGAAAGAAAAGGGAAGCCGCAAGAACGCAGAGGAGTTAATCCTCGAGAGAATGTTCCAGGACGCTGGGTTCGCAGATGAAGGATGAGTTGCATCCCACAAGTTTGCGCATTTCATTGGAAAATGTATATTGTGGAATGCGTCGCTGGATCAAAGGAGCCAGGGGCAGTGAACAGCACAGCAAAGGTACTGTCAGGCTGGCTAACTGTTCTCGTACAGTGCAAGTGCAGCCGTCAAAATCGTCAAAACGGACGTAGGGAACGGAACGGGAAAGAGGACGAGTCGAAAATCCAAACAGAGCGCAGGAAGGCGAGAGATCAGATGGCGGGCGACGAAACAGGAAAAATGGGCGAGCGCTTGGAAAGCAGCGGACTCACCCGGATCAGCCTGTTGAACGACTTCAGTGCGCGACGGGTTTTTCCGGATCGGCAGAGCTGCCGCCGTCGATGAAAAGGCGGGCACAATCAACCGCATCGAATGTATACGGTTTGCCGCAGAAGTTGCAGGCAATATCCACTTTTTCGCGCTCACTTAGAATGCTTTCGATTTCGGCCTGTCCCAGCATTTTCAGCATATTGCCTACGCGTTCGCGTGTGCAGGGGCAAAACCAGCGTACGGCCTGAGGTTCAAAGGTGAGCAGCGGCTCTTCCCAGAAAAGCCGTCGAATCACAGTTTCCGGTGTTTCGCTCAGCAATTCCTGCTGAGTAAGCGTTTTTGCCAGAATACTTGCCCGTTCCCAGGATTCCTGATGCGCCGCTGCGTCTTCGCTGGTGCCGCCATGATCGGGCAGGCGCTGCAATAGCATGCCCGTGGCGCGCCTGCCATCTGCCGCAAGCCAGATATGCGTATCCAGCTGTTCAGACTGCTTCATGTAATGCTCCAGCACCCGGGCGACGGAATCGCCTTCCATGGGAACAATCCCCTGATAGGGTTGCTGGCCTTCCTGCCGGTCTGTCGGGTCCAGGATGACGATAAAACGACCGTTACCATTGCCGTTGAGCAGGGACTGGAAGCTGGCATTGTCGGGAACGACGAATTCCTGGCGCATCTGTACGGTGGCCCGCAGACTGAGATCAGACTGGCATTCAACCACGATCAGGGCCAGTGGCCCGTCTCCCTGCAGCTGCAGCACGAGGGATCCCTCGAATTTGATATTGGAAGCGAGCAAGACTGAGGCGGCGCAAAGCTCGCCAAGCAGATTTCGTACAACGTCCGGATAGGATTGATGCGCCAGCCCGGTTTGCCAGGCGTCGGTCAGGTCTACGGTCTGGATGCGGGTACTGCGATCTTCAAGAAGATACTTGTTTAATAGGTCAGTTGTCATTGCGTTGCGGCCCGGGGCCGAATTCATGCCAGGCGCTTGAGACCGTTGCGATAACGGCTTCCCTGCCAGACATAATGAGCAGTGTTTTTATGGATATTGGCAATTTCCTCATCGCTGAGGGTACGGGCGATTTTGCCGATGCCAATCACGAGCGAGCCATCCGGAATGACTTTGCCTTCGGTCACAATGGCGCCTGCGCCAATGATGCAGTTTTTGCCGATGATGGCGTTATTCAGGATGATGGCCTGCATACCAATAAGGGAACCTTCCCCGATGGTACAGCCGTGCAGCATGGCCTGATGGCCTACAGTAACGTTTTTCTCTATGGTCAGGGGCACGCCCTCATCGACGTGCAGAACGCTGCCTTCCTGGACGTTGCTGCCTTCCTTGATGTGAATGTGGGCATTGTCGCCGCGAATGGCTACGTTGGCCCAGACGCTCACGTCTTTTTCAAGCGTGACGTTGCCGATGACCGTGGCGCTTTCGAAAACGAAAGCGCCCGGATCGATGTCGGGCACCAGTTCATCAATCTGATACACAGCCATTTTTGCTCCTGTTGTCAGCTGGCACTTGCCTGGGTGTCACGCCAGACGTAGCCGTCTTTATCAATATGTCCGCGAATGCTGGTGGGGATCCATTCCTGAGGCTCTGCCTGCAACGGATGAATTTGCGCGCCGGACCAGTATTGCAGCGCAATGGCCGGATCCGGATAGTCATTCCTGTCGGTGCGATTGACTGCAATCAGCCCTTTCTGGCCGGTTTTGACCGGATTGCCGGCATCATCAATCACGGCAATGCGGTGGCCGGGATAGACGCGGCCCATACTGCCTGCCCGCGGTGCCCACTTTTCCTGGCTCTCTCCGATGATGTAGCCAAACCCCAGGGGCGCGGCAACCACGTTGATATCCACATTGAAGCGCCGTTTGGCCCACTCGCCGAGTTCCGGGTCATAGTCGGTATCCAGGCAGCTGATACTGCGGATGGCCAGTTCAAATTCTTCCAGAGAATCAGGATAGTCGCGAATGCGTCGCAGATCCTGACCGGAGGCATGAATATTGGTGATCTGATAATGCTCAAGCAGCGTAAACAGCCGTGGGATAGTCCGGCCAGCCGGGCAGCCCACGATGGATTTGCCAAAATAAAGCGTAGGCAGCAGGGCATTGAGCAGCCCGTTGGGTGTGTTCCAGTCGAAGGACGTCCAGAAAATATCGTTGGATTTCGGGAACCAGTTCTGCGAGGCGACAAAGCCGGGCAGTGTGCCGATCAGCGAGCTGTGATCCAGCAGAACACCGCGCAGGGGCTGATTCTCTGCCGGGGACGGATACATCAGGATGGCCGGCGTTGCGGCGCTTACTACGTGCGGTGTGAACGTGGAAGGCTGGCGCGCCAGCAGTGTGCGCCAGGAAATGATCCGGTCGTCGTCGGTATGGATGCCGATGATCTGCTTGACTGGCGAATGGTTGTCTACAGCAGAAATAAGGGCCGTAATTGAGTGTTTGTCGACAATGGCGACCCTGGCCTGGGAGTCATGCAGTCTTTCTGCGTATTCGGCACTGGTGAGCGATGCGGTAAGGGGAACCACAATGGCACCCACCGTGAGCACTGCCAGTTGCGTAATGGCGCTTTCGGCAGAGTGCTGCAGGGCAACGGCAATACGGTCCTGTGGCTGTATACCCATACGGATAAAGCCATTGGCCAGCTTATTGACTTTCTCTGACAGCTGCCCGTAAGTCAGCAGCGTAAGCTGCCCCACCTGGTCTTCAAAGTAGATGGCAACCTGACGGGCTTCATGCGGGCTGGACGCCCAGCGGTGACAGCAGGCATCTGCTATATTGAATACCGAGGGGACCAGCCATTCAAAAGATTGATAGAGTGACGAGTAATGATCGGTCATAAGGCGGCTAAGGGATTCGGGAGCGCTAAAGAAAT
>JAFAGQ010000080.1 GCA_023422555.1 Pseudomonadota bacterium | reverse complement strand
CGGTGAAATCGAGAATCGAGGGGAGGTACGTTTCAAACATGGAGAAGGCGTGATCGCCTCCCTGTACCAGCGTGACGCGCGCACCGTCATAGCGGTGGGTCATTTCCTGCCAGTCCAGCAGTTCATCGCCGGTGCATGCCAGCAGATAGTAGCGGGACATGCGGGTCAGTTCCGGTTTGCGCAGACGGGCCAGGGCTCGCACAGACGCCGCCGTAAATGAAAAGGGGGCGTTGCTGTGGAATTTTTCGGTGTGACCCAGCTGCGTGGAGAGATCGCGCACGGCATAAACGGCGGGATTGATCACCACGGCCTTGCAATCGAGCTCTTCTTTGAGCCAGGTGGCGTAATAACCACCTAACGAGGAACCAATGACGGTGAGCTCGCTTGTACTGCCCGAACCGCAAAGGGATTTTGCGGTTGCCAGTGCCAGGTCGATGGCCGCCTGTGGGTCATCGGGCAGATCGGGGCACGCCAGCTCGTTTTCACGGCCGGCTGCAGTCATTGCCTGCTGCAACTGCTGCGATTTGGCAGAAAGTGAAGATGAGCGAAAGCCGTGCAGATAAAGGATCATGAGGCCGCAGCTGTTGCTGTGTGTTCCAGCGCCTGCAGCAGCTTCTCGTGAATACCACCGAAACCGCCGTTACTCATGACCAGAATAACGTCGTTGGGTTGTGCCTGTCTGGAGATATCGCTGATCATGACATCCAGATTGGAATAGGCCGCAGCTGCACTGCCACTGGCACGGAACACCTCGGCTGGATCCCAGCCCAGCGCATGTTTGCCGGTTTTCTCGCCGAAGCAGTATATGCGGTCTGCCAATGCCAGTGCTTCTGGCAGTCGGGCTGCCATGGTACCCAGTTTCATGGTATTTGAGCGAGGTTCCAGCACGGCCAGAATGCGGCGCGAGCCGACCTGTTTGCGCAGACCATCGAGTGTGGTCTGGATGGCGGTGGGGTGGTGTGCGAAGTCATCAAAAACCTGTATGCCGTTCACCGTACCGCGCAGTTCCATGCGACGACGAATACCCGAAAAACGGGACAAAGCGGCGATGGCAACTTCGGCCGAAACACCAACGTGGCTGGCTGCCGCGATGGCGGCCAGTGCATTGCTTGCATTGTGGGCACCGGTGAGCGCCCAGGCAATCTCGCCTTGTGCCTTGCCATCGCAGAGCACAACGAAACGGCTCATATCCGGTGCGGAAGGGGTGGCAGTCCAGCGTCCGTCCTGTCCGAAATGATCCTGCTCTGACCAGCAGCCGCGACTGATGACGCGGGCCAGGGATTCGTCGTGCTTTGGCCAGATAATACGACCGGTACCCGGGACGGTACGAACCAGATGATGAAACTGCGTCTCGATGGCAGCCAGATCAGGGAAAATGTCCGCATGATCGTACTCCAGATTGTTCAGGATGGCCGTGCGTGCATGGTAATGGACGAACTTGGAGCGTTTGTCGAAAAATGCCGTGTCGTATTCATCGGCTTCAATCACAAAATGACGCTGTGCCGGGTCAAAACGCGCAGATACACCCAGATTGGTGGCAATACCGCCAATCAGAAAATTGGGCTTGAGACCGGCATCCTGCAGAATCCAGGCCAGCATGGAGCTGGTGGTGGTTTTACCATGCGTGCCTGCCACGGCCAGCACATGCTGGCTTTGCAGAACGTGGTCGCCAAGCCATTGTGGCCCGGAGATATAGGGCAGGCCCTGATCCAGGATGGCTTCCATCAGGGGGTTGCCTCGCGTGACCACATTGCCGACCACAAAGAGATCGGGTTTCAGGCTGGTCTGACTGGCGTCAAAACCTTCGATCAGGTCTATGCCCTGTTCCTGCAGCTGAGTGCTCATGGGAGGGTAGACGCCACTATCGCAGCCAGTGACTTTGTGTCCGGCAGCGCGCGCAATGAGGGCAAGTCCGCCCATGAACGTGCCGCAAATTCCCAAGATATGTAAATGCATAAATTTCTCCTGAGCGGTATTTTAAGCGGAATCAGTCAC
This sequence comes from Pseudomonadota bacterium, assembly GCA_023422555.1. GTDB lineage: Bacteria > Pseudomonadota > Gammaproteobacteria > Burkholderiales > Burkholderiaceae_B > Advenella. The sequence continues at coordinate 1,708 of JAFAGQ010000080.1, read as the reverse complement.
ATCGCGGTAAACGGACCGCCCAGTAGGTAGAATTAACAGTGAAGCCTGCCTGTGCCTCTTCGATTCTCTTGTTACAGAGGGTTGGGCGGCGATCAGGCTGTTATTTTCATACAACGTATTAAACGCGTTGACATGCAGAGAATCAAAGAATGAATCGAAGACAATTTGCAGGGGCCGGTCTGGCCCTGCCTCTTTTCTTTTGGGCCGGGCGCGGGGGCGCTGCGGTCAGGGTCAATGAAGACGTATCGGGTGTGGACGCGGCAGCACTGTCCGAACTGCTGGATCTGACTTTGCCGGATCTTCAGGGTAAAACAGAAACAGTTCGCAGCAGATTGTCAGCAGAAGTCAATATTGTCAATTTCTGGGCGTCCTGGTGTGCGCCCTGTGTGCGGGAGATGCCTGCGCTGGATGCGCTGCACAAGTCTGGCACCAACGTAGCTGTGGCAGGTATCAGTCTGGATACGGCAGCCAATATAGAGGCTTTTTCGCGCAAAACGCCCGTTTCCTATCCACTGCTCACCGCGGGCGCAGGCAAAATCAGCCTGATGCGCAAACTGGGTAATACCAAGGGCGGACTGCCGTATACACTGGTCCTGGACAAGGACCTGAAACCGGCGGCCACCATATTAGGTGAAATTGAAATGGAGAGCCTGAAATCCTTCATCGCGAACCAGTCCTGAGCCGGGCCTGCGCTTGCGGAATGCTAGATTTTAATAGACAAACGCAACAAATTGCCGTTAAATACGAGTTTATTTGCTTATATACTGGCGCTACATGACGCAAAAGGTACTTGTCCTCAATGGGCCCAATCTGAACCTGCTGGGCACGCGAGAACCGGAAATCTACGGAAATCAGAGCCTGCTGGATATCAACGATATGCTCACGCAGGCTGCGGCCCAGGCAGGTATCGAATGTGAATGCTATCAAAGCAACCATGAAGGTGAGCTGGTCGAAAAAATCCATTCGGCACGCAGCAATACTGCCTTTATCGTGATCAATGCCGCTGCATACACCCATACCAGCGTTGCGCTGCGCGATGCGCTCGGTGCCGTGAACATTCCGTTTATCGAAGTACATCTTTCCAATGTACATCAGCGCGAGTCCTTCAGGCATCACTCGTATCTGTCCGACAAGGCTGTCGGTGTCATCTGCGGTCTGGGTGCCGATGGCTATCTGGCAGCGCTTCAGTACGGCATAAAGCATTATCTGAAACAGGACCGCAAAACGGTCTCTGTCTGAACAATCAACTCCAAGCATGGAATCAATATGGATCTGAGAAAACTGAAAACGTTAATAGATCTGGTTGCCGAATCGGGCATCGCAGAACTTGAAATTACCGAAGGGGAAGGCAAGGTCCGCATCGTCAAGTTCTCCCAGACGACGCAACCTGTCGCAGTGGCCCAGCCGCAGCCTGTACAGGCCGCGCCCGCACCGGCTGCAGCAGCTGCCGCCGCGCCCGCTGAACCTGCCGCGCCTGCCGGTCACGTCGTGAAATCTCCCATGGTTGGCACTTTCTACCGCGCGCCCAACCCCAGCTCTCCTCCATTCGTAGAGGTTGGTGCAACCGTTGCCGAGGGTGACGCCCTGTGCATTATTGAAGCCATGAAACTGCTTAACGAAATCGAAGCAGACAAGTCCGGTGTCATCAAAGAGATTCTGGTCGAAAATGGTGAACCCGTAGAATTTGGTCAACCACTTTTCGTGATTG